>NZ_JBQQFC010000264.1:0-3482 GCF_052258445.1 Psychrobacter sp. T6-1 | reverse complement strand
GATAGTAAACGCTGTCTTTTATAAAAAAGGGGTCGATAATACCTTATGATTGGATACTGTAGTAACTCACCGCTTCGCTGCGAGAATGCTCGAAATATGACTTTGGTTAATCAGTCTAATAGCGCGTGTCCTGATTGTGGTTTATCTTTAATACCGGCTAATGATGTCAGTCGCAATTTGAGTATTGATCATCGTGTCTTGCAATTTGGTCTGATAGTCACTGTTTTTGTCTTGCTTGTATTGGTCTACGTTTACTACGCTGCATCTGTATAAATAAAGGGTAAACTCGATGTTATTTGCTTTAAGAAATTTAAGCAAAACGTTTTATAACGATTTCAACAAAATATTAATTTATATGATATTTTATTGATAGCGCTTACTATCAAATCTAAACTCATTTATTCTACGAATATTGATTTTACTTATGCTGACAGAGGCGACGTAAAACAAATACTAGTAGCAAATACTCTCAAAGTGACTCAACTATAAACTAGATCGGTGTTATACCGCATAGGAACGGCATGCTACTCCAACCTGTACGGCGCTTGCGTCATTTTGTCTATAATATTTTACAAAATGATGAACACGATACTTGGCTAAGTCGTTACGTCGATTACTTCCTGATTGTTTTGATTATGACCAACGTCGCCGCGGTCATAGCTGAGTCTGTAGATCACTTATACTATCCTTATCAAGAGTACTTTACGTTATTTGAAAACTTCTCCATCGTTATATTTTCTATTGAGTATTTGCTAAGACTATGGAGCGTGGCTGAAGCAAAGCCTGATAATACTACGTGGCGACAGCGCTGGGAGTGGCTCAAAAGCCCGTCTGCGCTTATCGACTTGGTCGCCATTGCGCCCGCCTTTTTAAACTTTTTTGTCACCATAGATCTGCGTTTCTTACGTATCTTGCGTCTATTTAGAATCCTAAAACTAACCCGCTATTTTGTCTCAATGCGCATTTTGCTGGTGGTCATTAGTAAAGAAAAGGGCTCGTTTCAGGCGGTCATCTTTATTTTAATTATTATGATTGTCACTGCATCAAGTGGTATTTATTTGGTCGAAAACCACGCGCAGCCAGAAGAGTTTGAGTCGATACCTAAGGCGATGTGGTGGGCGGTGGTTACTTTGACCACGGTCGGCTACGGCGATGTTACGCCCATCACCAACGCAGGCAAGATATTAGGCGCGATTATCACTATATTGGGTGTAGGCTTGGCCGCTTTGCCTGCAGGTATTTTGGCGACGGGCCTTGCCAACGAGCTGGCGCAGCGCCGAGATGAGTTGGAACAGGATTTTCGTGAGCAGCTGGTAGATAGTGATTTTGATTTGGTACAAAATCAGGTCATGATTGATAAGATTCGCCGCGAGCTTGGACTCGATCGTGAGCAGGCGCAAGATATTGTCTTGCAGGTGCTGCGTGAGCAAGAGCTTGAGCGCCGAGAAAAAGAGATGCGTAAAAAGAATTTTTGTCCGCACTGCGGTGAGCCGCTTGAGTAATCGAATCTGTCATACATAAAAAAGGTGAGACACTAAAATGTTTCACCTTTTTTATGCTCATTTTTGTACTTACTAAGAGCGATTGTTGACAGGCATTAGCCGCCTGATTCTGACGACACAGGTGCTAGCGGCATGGGTAGTACGCGGGCAAGCTCATGTGCTATTAGTTGCGCCGCTTTTGGGATATCGTGCTCATCTAGCGGTAGATTTTGCAAAGTTAAATGCCAGTCCTCTATACCTCGGCGTAAACTTGCAATCCATACGGCGCTACAATCGCGAGGAGATTGTCTTAAATTAACTTCAAAGGCGCGGTTGCCTTCATCATCACTTAAATGCACTTCACCAGCGTTGAGCTTACCTAACGGATGACCGTGATAGGAGCTGACAAGCATGGCAATATGTTCGATATGCTCTGGTATATCGGCGAGCGCTAGGCGAATTTGCTCTTGATCAAGCGGCGCACGGTACAAGGATTGATCGCCGCGATCTTTACTGTTTAGGCTGTCTCCTTGATGCCTGACGGACTCCGCTTTGTCCCGTAATTGCTTAAACCAGACGATATCGTCGATAGTGCAGTTTTTGTCATACAGCACGCAAGCAATATCAAGATCTATAGCGTCTTGGTTTTTTTTAAAACGCTTGAGTAATCCTTTGGTCTCAACTTTGGTGAACTCATAATTTAAAGCAAAAAACAAAGTTTCAGCGTTTAATCCTAAAGCGCTCAGACTGTCTGATAGGGGCGGGGTAACTTGGGCATAAGGGGTAGACATGGTTAACCTTTTTTATTAAATAGTGTTGTTTATTAGCAGCAAGTAGAGCGCTTATCGCAGGCTATCTACTGATTCTTTGTTAAGTACCGCTTGATATAGCAAATCAGGTTTGGCACTAATGAGTCCTTTACCAAATCCGCGTAGCCACCAGACCAATTGCGAGGTTAGATTGACCGTGGCCTTAATCGTCAACGTATCGTCGTCATTATCGGTGACCGTCTGATCCACGCTCAGTTTGCTTTCAGTCAAGCTTTTACCCGCTCTTTTGGTAAATCTCAGCTCAACTTGAGTGTTTTTGCCGTGATCTGGTAGCTGGCTGAGCAAATGATGGGTAAAGCCCATACCGCCTGCATCAAGGTAGCTGTCAAGCTCAAAACCCTCAGGCGTGACAGATGGCGTGTCTAAAATCTCAACGCTCTCAAAGCGGTGTAGGGCAAAGGTGCGTATGATCATCTCAGGGTCATCCGTGCGGGTTGCGAGCATATAGATAATGACGCCGCGCTGGATAATAGCGATAGGGTTGAGAATATATTCGCTCGCCTCAGACTTGTTGCTACGCGTATAGCAGGCTCTTATCTGCATCTGATAAAACAGCGCATGATAAATATTATCTTTACTTTCTAGGTCAACATGCGGCGCAATTAGAGGCTGGGTCGCAGGTTCAATACGCACGCGATCTATCCAAGAGTGAGTGACCTTACTGTTTTTGAGCTGGCGCCGCGCCAAATCAAACCAGGGGAATAGCTCATCTAAAATAGCGGGCGGCAGTAGTTGGGTAAGATTGGCCTCAACCATGTTGAAGGCGACCGCTTGCGATAGGTTCATATGCGGTAAGCTTTGCAGCGGAGCATCATCACGCCAGCGCCAGCCTTGCGGATTGGCATTATTTTTTTCTATAGGAAAGCGTTTTGCCAAGGCATTTAAATCTCTTTGTACCGTACGCAAACTGATATCAAAACCTGCCAAAACCAGCTGCTCATATACGTGCGTAGTCCCTACCCAGCGATTGCGTTGCAACTGTGACAGCACTTGCCATTGCCGCGCAGTAGTTGCCGCGCCATGACGATTATCCGTATTGTCGTCTTTAACAATGGCTTGAGTATCGGCTTGTGGGCTGTCTGTCTGAGACACAGTCATTGGTAAATACCTTTATCAATTTGTTTTAATTGTTATGAGGTCAAAGTTATTAAGTTATTAAGTTATTAAGTTA
>NZ_JBQQFC010000263.1:0-3537 GCF_052258445.1 Psychrobacter sp. T6-1 | reverse complement strand
ATTAACTATGCCTATTACCTTGCGAAGAATGGCGTACGCTATTCAGACGACTCAGCATTGGGTCTCACCCATCAAACCTTTGAAGCCTTGCAGTACTATCTACTTAAAGCCTCAAATAAACTGGCAAAAGAGCAAGGCGCGTGCCCTGCCTTTAACGAGACCACCTACTCGCAAGGTATCTTGCCGATTGACACCTACAAAAAGGACTTGGATAAGATTTGCCAAGAGCCCTTGCATCTGGACTGGGAGACCTTGCGCGGCGAGATTACCGAATATGGTCTACGCAACTCGACCCTCACTGCACTGATGCCCTCTGAAACCTCAAGCCAGATTGCCAACGCCACCAACGGTATCGAGCCACCACGCGGTCTAGTGTCTATCAAAGCGTCCAAAGATGGCATCCTCAAGCAAGTCGTGCCAGAGATTGAAAAATTACGCGGTCAATACGAGCTACTGTGGCAAATGCCAAATAACGATGGCTATATCAAGCTCGTCGCTATCATGCAAAAGTTCGTCGATCAAAGTATCTCAGCCAATACGAATTATGATCCAGTTCGTTATGAAGGTGGTCGTGTACCGATGAAGATCTTGCTCAAAGACTTACTCAACGCGTATAAGCTTGGCGTAAAGACACTGTATTATCACAACACCCGTGATGGCGCGAACGACGCGCAAGCGGATATGGAAGATGATTGTGCTGGTGGGGCTTGTAAGATATAAAAATTCGGCTATTAGGCTCTCTGATCTAATTTAGAGAGCTTCATAGATAACCTGGTCTAGTGAAAGGAGGTGAAACAAAAATTTAGATGGCATAAAACCACTAAAACTAATCAATAAAGAGGTAATTTAAGTATGGCTAAGAATACAGGCCGTAGTACTCGCAGAGGTTCGGTAACCGCTCGAACTCAAATGAAGCATCCTAGTAACCCTAAGCATTCGCTTAAGAGAGACGCTACTACAGGTCGATTTATGAGTGGTATGAAAGGTAGTTACAAAGGAGTGGCACAGGAGGTAGATAGTAGAAGATAAAAATGGCATAGATAAATAATTACCTATGCCATTGGAGATATTAAATATTGGCGTATTTAATATCAGGAAGTTGAGACTATCGACGTCCACAAGTGGTAAGCAAATAGAATAACCTCGTAGAGCGATGTATTCTAGTTTAAACCTTACCACTTGTCCATGAATATAGATGAAGCAATAGTCATCCTTTGAAAACAAACTTAGACAAGAGGTACTACAGTATGAATTTTACACATTATAATTTGGGTCATAAATTTAAAAGTGAAATTATAGAAATTACACTTACTAATGCTGCAAACGTTCGTTTAATGAACTCTTCTAATCTCTCCAACTACGAAAATGGAAGAAGACATCAATACTACGGCGGTTATATTACAAAATCGCCTTATAAACTTGTAATTCCATCGTCAGGTATATGGCATGTGACAATAGATGTTGAAGGATTACAGAAGGGCACTAAATCAACTTTAACTACAATTTCAAGCTAATTTTATAAGTTGAGTGGAGCTTGTAACACTCAACTAATTATAAAGCTATTAGCCTTTGTATCGCACTAAGTATAACCATAAGATTTCTAAATTATAATGGAGGTTTATTAATGTCATCGACAGATACTTACCGACGAAATGTCCAACGAAAAAGAGAGGAGTTACAGCGTTTAACTCAATCTAGGAACAAAGAACAGTTAAAAACTAACGACCTAAAGAAAAAAATGAACTCTGCATCTCTAGCCTTGTCAAAAGCTAAAAGTGTAAGCACTATTAAATCTAAGAGTCGTGATATACAGAGACTTCAAAGCCAGATTATTGCTATAGATAAAAAAGTTACAGATTACGATAAGAAAATAAGCATTAAGAGTAAGCAAATTTTTGATGAGGAAAAAAAGCTAGCTAAAGAGCAAGATAATGAGAATGAGAGAATACGAAAAGTGCAATTGTCAAAGCTGAATAAAATAAATACAACACTCTATAAACATGAAGGAGTACATGAAAGCATGACTGCTAGTATAAAAGAACTCCAAAATTTGCCAGAAAAAATAAACGTTCTATTTCTAGCATCAAACCCTATGGATAGCCAACAATTGAGGCTTGATGAAGAAGCTCGTTCCATTCAAGAAACAATTAGAAAAACGGAAAATCGTGATTCCGTATTATTTGAAAGCCATTGGGCATTGAGAACGACTGATTTACTTCAAGCTCTTAACGAAGTAAGTCCTACAATAGTTCATTTTAGTGGACATGGTACAGACACAGATGAAATAGTTTTTCAAGATAATTCAGGGAATTCGAAGTTCGTAAGTAAAGAAGCTATCGCACAGGTAATGATGTCTTCTTCAGACAAAATCCGTTTAGTATTCTTTAATACATGTTATTCGTATAACCAAGCAAAGCTAGTTACAAATCATGTAGAAGTAGCTATTGGTATGAATACAAGCATTGGTGACGAAGCAGCAATAATATTTTCTTCCCAATTCTATAGCTCCATTGGTTTCGGACTTTCAGTTCAAAATGCATTTAATCAAGCTAAAGCATCAATTATGCTAGAAGGGTTAAATGAAGAGAACACTCCTGAACTATTTGTTCAAGAAGGTTTAAACCCTAACGAAATAATTTTAGTTAAACCGTAAACTTATAATGTTTTCTATTTCGCATTATTAACAGGTGTTGTAGGCTGGGTTTTTAACCCAGCATTGTAATTTTACAAAAGCAAGATGCTGGGCTAAAGCACCAGCCTACGCCAAAATATTTTCGACTTTAGAGCGAATGCTTGCTCGTGATGTAGGGTGCGTTCCGCGCACCATGATAAGAAGATAAGCTTTGAAGATGTGCGTAGGGTGGGTTAGCTCAAGCGTAACCCACCAATAGTTCCAAAATTGAATTTAATGGTGCTTAAAAAGCACCCTACAAAAGAAACTACAAACCAAGCGCAAAAGGCAAAGTTATTAAGAAAGACCAGCTTTGCCCTAAAGATGTCGTTTAGTCCCTGAGCGAGGAAACAACGAAGCACTGCTTCGTCCGAGTGCAAGAGAATTTACATTTTCGTAAATTCTAAAACGGTATCCTGCCAACGCTGATGGCTAGGCAGATACAAGCGGAAGGCGGGATGGGCTACTTAAAATGCTTAAATTTAAAACAGTAACAATTAAGACCTAATTTTCGTGCTAAAATTAGCCCTATATTTAGAGCTTAGTATTAGTGGAGAATGAATTATGCAACCAATATTTGCGACACAGACAGCCAGTATCTCAGAGCTCAAGACCAACCCTTCGGCACTGATCAAACAGTCGGATGGCGAATCCATTGCTATTTTAAATCATAACAAACCTGTGGCTTACTTAGTTTCAACAGACGTCTTTGAGCGTATGATGGAAGCAATGGATGATATGGCATTAAGCCAAATCGTTGACACACGAATGAAGGATGGGCAGATACCTATAAAGGTCACGTTGGATGACTTATAATCTTGAGTTTCATCCTTTGGCATTAAAAGAGTGGAAAAAGATAGCGCCAA
>NZ_JBQQFC010000262.1:0-3558 GCF_052258445.1 Psychrobacter sp. T6-1 | reverse complement strand
AGTGGCATGGATATGTCGGGCGATATGTCAGATATGGATCACAGTGGCATGGATATGTCGGGCATGGATCATGGCAGTATGGACATGTCAGGGATGCAAGGCGGGGATGCTCCAGCTGATGCTCGTAGCCCTGACTACTCAAACGGCGTTCCTTATGGTCGCTTTGGTAAGCCTGTAATGATGGGTAGCATGCCGTTATGGGGCATATCAGTAGATGATTTGGGTTATCAGTTCGATGACGATCTAATTAACTTTGAGATGGAGGGCTGGTACGGTGATGATAGCACTCGTCTAAGACTACGTACTGAAGGTAGCGCGCAAACCAAAGACAACAAAGACATCGAGAGCTTGACCTCGCTGGCTTACTGGAAACCGCTTGGTATCTTTTGGAATGGTGAAGCGGGCGTCGCTTATGATACCGAAAACGATAAATCTGCCATTATGGCAGGCATTGTCGGCACTGCGCCCTACTTCATTGAGACCGATGCTAGGGCTTATCTGTACACCGATGGGCAGGTTCGTCTAGATCTAGGCGCAGAGTACGAGTGGCGATTAGATCAGCATTGGGTGGTGATACCTGAGGTTGAGTTAACAGCATTTAGCAAGGATGATACTGACAATAACATAACCAAAGGCTTTAATGAGCTGGAGACGAATGTTCGGCTCACTTATGAGACATTAAGTCGTCAGCTCGCGCCCTATGTGGGTGTCAGCTATGAGTCCGCCTTAGGTAGTGCGCGAGATCTGCGTCGTCAGTCAGATGAAGCCGTTGACTCTAGTAGCGTAACCGCTGGCGTAAAATTTTGGTTTTAATTGGATAGTTACTTTGGAGGTTTGTGATGGATAACGCTAATCAAAAGCAGATGAACCCGTATCTTAAATTCTTTTTAATGATACTCACCTCAACCATCGTCATGTATATCATGATGTACTTTAATACGTATCAATGGGATCACGTTTATTTTAGCGAGACTCGTGCCTATATGGCGCTGTACATGGGCGCGATGATGGCGATTATCATGCTCGCCTTTATGGGCAATATGTACAAAAAAACTAAAGTTAATCTAATGGTTTACGGCTTGAGCGTGGTGTTGTTTGCTTTTGGATTGTGGGGCGTGCGCTCACAACAAACAGTCGATCAGGTCGATTGGATGCAAGCAATGATACCGCATCACTCCATTGCTATCTTGACCAGTACACGCGCTGATATCGACGATCCACGCGTGCGCCAATTGGCTGATGATATTATTGAGGCGCAAAAGCGTGAAATTGGTGAGATGCAAGCACTCATCGAAGAGCTTGAATAAAGGTAAGTATACCCAAACACAAGCTGGAAAAAAACGCCCATAGATCATTTTATTAATAGGAGCATCGGCGATGAAAACAGCAACTGTTTACCGTATGGTAAAGCCCAATCATGTCTGTCCCTTTGGTCTAAAAGCGCTTGATCTCTTGCAGCGTAAAGGCTATGAGATTGAGGATAAACCCTTAACCAATGATGCTGAGACGCAAGCGGTCAAAGATAAATTCGATGTCACTACCACGCCGCAAATATTTATCGATGGCGCGCGCGTAGGTGGCTATGATGATCTGCAAGCTTTTTTTGGTAAGGATGTTGCTAAAGAGGATGAATTTAGTTATACGCCTGTGATTGCAATATTTGCAACCACAGCTTTGGCTAGTCTCTCACTTACTTGGGGTATAAGCGGTACGCTATTTACTATACAAACGATTATCTGGTTTATTGCCTTGTCAATGATAGTACTTGCCATTCAAAAGCTGCAAGATTTAGAAAGCTTTACCAATCAGTTTTTGGGCTATGATTTGCTAGCGCGCAAAGTGGTGCGTTATGCGTATGTTTATCCCTTTGCTGAGGCATTTGTCGGTATTGCTATGTTTGCAAATGTCGCATGGTTGAGTATTTTAGCAGCTATCGTTGCAATATTTATCGGCGGTATCAATGGTATATCCGTGTTCAAAGCGGTCTATATAGACAAGCGCGAGCTCAAATGCGCCTGCGTGGGTGGTAATTCAAACGTACCGCTTGGCTTTGTCTCTTTGACTGAGAACATCATGATGGTCGGTATGGGCATTTATATGTTGATTCGAGTGTTGTAGTGCTCAGTAGTTATACTACTTAACAAAACCTCTTAACGCTTAAAGCGCCTAATACCACTCGCCACCACCCCAAACAGCTCAAGCGAGCCTTTGACTTCGATATCGGTATAATCCTCATTTAACGAGCGCAAAATAATCGTCTCACCTAATATCAATTGCTTGGCGGCAAAACCATCATCGACTAATGCAATCACGATATCTTTATTGCTCGCGGTCAGTGATCTATCCACCACCAAAATATCGTTGGGATAGATACCGATATCGATCATGCTATCGCCTTCTACTTCGACCAGATACGTCGTCGCCGGATGACGAATGAGCAAAGTATTGAGATCGATACGATTTTGTACGTAGTCGGTCGCTGGACTCGGAAACCCTGCTTTGACCCTATCGCTATAGAGCGATAAAAGGACGGGATTGCCTTCATCTGTCAATTTACCTATTATTTTTACTGTCATAGTTGCGCCTGTTATTTAAAAGCACTAGCCTTTCTTTATTAAGCTAGTGTACTTTTGGGATTTGATTGATATTAGTGGTGTAGCAAGGCGATAGCATCTCGCGACTCATCTGCCACGTTTGTTTGTCCTTGATGCCTTCACTGGCGATAAAGAGCGCTGCTTGCTGCTGACTGTTCTGTCCGTACTTCTTATTAAGCTCATCCATAAGAGTAGTAATTACTTCACTTTTATCTGATATCTGATCGTCTTTTGAATCACTTTTATTAGCGAATAAATCTAGCTGCACCTCATCATGCGGGCACAAATCTAGTAGCATGACGCCAGCTTTGGCATAACGAACGTTTTCTTTATAAATAATTTGGAGCACTTGGCGCGCGGCCAATATCATTACCCGCGTGTCCGCTGTCGGTGTTACAAACTGATATTGACCAGATATCGCAGTATAAGTCTCGGATTGATTAAATGGGCTACTCATAGAAAACACACTGAGATAATGACAAACGCTGTTCTGTTTGCGCAGTTTGCTCGCCGCTTTTGCTACATGGCTACAGATCGATTCGCTGAGCTCATCAAGGCAAGTCACGCGGCGCGAAAAAGAGCGCGAGGAGATGATTTGTTTTTTAGGCTCTATGCTCTCAATGCCGAGACAAGACTGACCATTCAGCTCCAAGCAAGTGCGCTCTAATACCACGCCGAAGTGCTGACGAATCTTGCCAGGCTCGCACACCGCCAATTGATGAACCGTATGAATACCCATAGCATTTAACCTCAGCTTGTAGCGCCGACCGACGCCCCATAACTCGCCCACATCTGTAATTTGCATCAAACGGCGTATCCACCTCAAACTCTCAAGCACGCAGATACCATTTGTTGCAGGGTATTTTTTGGCAGCATGATTGGCAAGCTTTGCCATGGTTTTGGTACTGCCGATACCGACGCTGACCGCGATACCGGTATGACTCTCGATAATCATTTTTAGCTT
>NZ_JBQQFC010000261.1:0-3564 GCF_052258445.1 Psychrobacter sp. T6-1 | reverse complement strand
GTCTTTCATAATAATGGCCATGGTTGTCATAAATGGAGGTTAAAAAGGGGAGCGCTATCAACCTAAAACTAAGCTGATAAAAAGATCATTTTGAGCAAAAGCATCTGCAACGCAAGCAGCTTATACTGCGGGCAGCGCATAAAATAGTTATTCTAGCATCAAAGGCAATTGACTTCCTAGTAAACCTGGGCGAAAGTTACCAATCTAAAAGTAATGTCAATGACAACTTTTTTGTAGGATGTATACGCTAGATTTAATAATCTAAGTGGTTAATTAAGATGAGCAGCTAATAGGCAGTTGCGGCGCATCAGGAGCAGGCGGACGCGTATCAAGATCAGTGGCAATATCTTGCACCTCAAATGGGTTGGCAAGCAAATGGTACAAACGCGCAACCTCATCAAATTGCCCTTGCTCAGCGGCCGTAATTGCCCGCTGCGCCATATCATTACGCAGAACATAAACAGGGTTATTACCCTTTAGCTCTAAAATAACTTGCTCAACTGCACGCTCAGAGTGCGTTAAATACTCTAAATAACGCGCTGACCACTCTTGCCACACCTCTACAGCTTGAACCGATAACTCAGCCTGCATGGTACTCAGTAATTGCGCCTCAAAAGGATGATCATCTGGCGCAACCAACGCCAACAAAGCCCGAAAGCTATTGGTATAGTCAAGGGTGTTATCTTCGATAAAGGTCATAAATTCAAAAGCGAGACTTAAACTCTCAGAACTATGCGCTATACCTAGCTTGCGGCACAGGCCTTGCTGGTAATGCTGCATAAAGACGGTTTCATAAGGCGCTAGGCACTCACCTAGCATCTCACGTGTAACATTCAGGCGCATAAAGTGCGGCAACCAAACATTGAGGTTCCAGTAGCCAATAGCAGGCTGATTTTGATAAGCATAGCGCCCGGTATGATCAGAATGATTGTTGATCCAGCCAGGATTAAAGCGCTCCATAAAGCCAAATGGACCAAAATCGAGCGTACTACCAGTAATCGACAGATTGTCAGTATTCATAACGCCATGAGCAAAACCGATCAATTGCCAGTCAGCGATCATGCGCGCAGTGCGCTCGACGACGGCGCCTAAGAACGCCACTATCGGCTGATCTTGCTCTCGGCACTCAGGGTAATAGGTGTCAATCATATAATCTGTAAACTCGCCTAGTAGCTCAGGGGCGTAGCTGGTAATCCACTCAACGTGACCTAAACGAATATGGCTATCTGCCACTCGCATTAACGCTGCGCCCGCCTCCATACGCTCACGGCGTACTGGCGTCTCGGACACCACAAACCCTAAAGCATTAGAAGCAGCAACGCCAAGCGCACTAAAAGCATGACCGCACAGATACTCACGAATCGTACTACGCAATACCGCGCGCCCATCCCCCATACGCGAGTAGGGCGTAAGTCCAATACCCTTTAAGTGCAAATCTTGTAATTGATCGTTATTATCAATGACTTGCGCCATGAGAAGCCCGCGCCCATCACCCAATTGTCCTGCCCACTGCCCAAACTGATGACCAGCATAGGCCATAGCTAGGGGCTCAAAACCCTCTGGCACGTAGACGCCGCCGATAATCTCAACCCAGCGCGCCATCAAGTCCTCATCATCACTAAAACCTAACTGATCGGCGACTTGATGATTAAAATGTCCTGCTGTTGGGTTTTTAAGCGCTGTTGGCGGCTGGCGATGATAAAGGCGCGGATCTAAAGTAGCATAAGTGTTTTGATAACGCATAGAGTCTATTCCTATTAAGACTTGCTAAGAGTAAGCAAGCTTGAGATATAACGCTACTATAGCATAGCGCTATAAAGCAGCTAACGTAAAAAATGAGCGTCGCCACATTCAAACAAAAAAAATCCCTTCATCTATGACAGATAAAGGGAAGGAGAAAACGATAAATTATCAAGCAGTGATTGCGCTTTTTAAATAAGGACTTGCGCGGCTCTTATTTAAGCCGCTTTGGCGCTATGACCGATAGAACGAAAAGCGGTCTTTAGATTGCTATTATGCTCAAGGATACGCTGTTCAACTTTGGCATATTCGTGCTTGAGCTTATCGTCCACTTCATGCAAGCGATCAGCAAATTCTGTCTTTTTCATTTCAACCGCTTTAGCTTTGAGCGCCTGCCACTCTTCAACTGTTTTGGTAAAGGCGTCGTATTCAAACTTGATGCGATCTTGGAATTTTTGCATGGCATGCGGAATATCGATACCGCCGGCATTGATCTCATCAATCTGCTGCTGGGCACGCTTAAACTGCATTTTGACTTCAGCATGTTTGATTGTCGTATCATCAACTCGGCGCAGATCCGTAGTCAGACCCACTTTTGATAGCGCAGTGATCATCCATTTGGTAGGATCGTACTGCCACCATTTAACACCATTACGATAATCATACTGGAAGAAATGGTGGTAGTTATGATAACCCTCACCCCAAGTAAAGATCGCTAAGAAAAAGTTATCACGCGCGGTGTTGGTATCAGTATAAGGACGTGAGCCAAACATATGACATAGAGAATTGATAAAGAAAGTGAAGTGATGAGTCAGTACTAAGCGTAGCAAACCTGCTAGCACTAGCGTGCCCCAAACATCACCGATCAACCAACCTACTGCGGCTACCATAGCAACGTTAGTCGCTAGTACCCATAGACCATAGTACTTATGCTGAATTTGCAATACTTTATCTTTAGTTAAGTCAGGAATGTTTTTATAATCAAAACGTCCACTTGGATAATTGCGCAGCATCCAGCCAATATGGCTAAAGAAAAACCCACGCTTGGCTGAATAAGGGTCTTCCATACGATCATCGACATGACGATGGTGAGTGCGGTGACCCGATACCCAATCAAAAGCTGAGCCTTGTACCGCAAGAGTGGCGCCAAGGAGTAAAAACTTCTCAACGACAGGATGCGCTTTGTAAGCACGATGCGCCAAAAGGCGATGATAGCCGCCTGTGATGCTCATACCCGTCCAGACCATAAAGGCACCAAATACGCCCCAAACTGGCGCGCTCACTTGATGAGTGAGTAAGTACCATGGCGTAATAACGGCTGCTGCAATCGGCGTCGCTATCAAGAATATCGCTGGCACTAAGTTAATAGGCGATTTTTTGAATTCAAGCTCAAGGGGATCTACATTCTCGATGTCACTATTAAAAGCAGTCTCTTGCCCGCCTTGTGCGTTAGCAGAATTATGCGCCGTATCCGCTCTGTTACTATCGAGCAGAGTCTTAAAGCGTGTCGCTTGCAATCCTGCGGCCTGAATGAGTGTATCGCCAGATTGAATGGCAAGACGTAAACCTTTAAGAGGCAAGCCCAGTGCTTTTTTTAAAATCATAAATTATTCCTGATAGGATTGATTTCGATGCCCTATATTACCCTATATCAACACTAAAGTGAACAGGTATACACTATAAAAATATTGCTAAATAACAATAACTTGTATGAATTAAAAGCGATATTTATGTAAATATGAGCCAAGCTGTCGCTCTTGACATAATCGTGTAAGTATTACCTCAAATATGTAGCTTTATAAAGCTACAATTAAGTTCGGTAAT
>NZ_JBQQFC010000260.1:0-3565 GCF_052258445.1 Psychrobacter sp. T6-1 | reverse complement strand
TTAATCATCTTAAAAGGCTTGCCATATAGACCGGGGCGCGTTTGGCGAAAGAGTACTGGCGAACCCAATTGCTGCCTGACTTTATACGCGGTAATTATATATACCGGTGATAAAACAACTAAGGCTGCACTACTAGCGGTGATATCAAAAAGTCGTTTTAACATCTGCATTTACCTCAATTTTATTTTAGCTCAAAGGCTCGTAGAGTTAGACTCCACATGATTGACAACCGACTACTAGCAAACCGCTTTTCTAGCTTGATTGCGTTTCTGTGTCTAGAAACTTTGCATAAATCTTTGTCATGGCATCTAGTGCGTTAGCAATATCAAATACTGCCGCCCTCTTTATCGCAGAGGTTGCTATTTTAGAACGTAGCTCGTCATCGCTATATATCTTAAATATAGCATCAGCTAACGCTTGTGAATCATCCTGTGCAAACAAGACACCATTTACGCCATGCTCGATAATCGTACCATGTCCCCTATCGATAGTCGCAATAGGCGGCAATCCACACATCATAGCTTCAACAAGATTAATGCCTAGCCCTTCTTGTTTACTCGTAGATACGACAACATCGGAGACTTGATAGTACTTTTCAATATCAGTAACAAACCCGGCAAAGCGTATATGATCGTAAACCCCATGGCTTTTGGCATACCACTCAATCTCACTTAGCAATACACCCTTACCTGCAAGTAATACCGTAAAGCTATCCATTTGCGTGCTTAGACGTTTGATCGCATCTATGAGCAGTCGATGGTTTTTTCTCTCGATAAATTCAGCAGCATATATGATGACAAAGTCATCTTTGTCGATAGTTAACTCCTCTTTCAAAGACCTTTTTTGCTCAGACAATAGCGGCTTAAACCGCTCAGAGTTTACACCGATACCAGGTATTACAAAGTATTCGGTATCTGGTGATCCCTTTTTACTGATTAGATCAAAATCCTCTGTATTAATACAGATAATGGCATCCGTAATATAAGATAAAGCCACTTCAACAGGATAGTAGGTCAACCAAGACCAAGTACTGGCGCCCTTAAAAAAATGAAAGCCATGTGCGGTATACAAAAGCTGTGTGCCCTTTTTTCTAGCGACAATAGCGGACAGTCTTGAGAGCACCCCGGCCATAGGGGTATGACAAGATATCAAGGCATAGTCGTTATCATCGACAATAGCTTTTAGTTGAATTAAGCTTTTGATATGTGACAATGATAAGGGAGATCGCTCAAAACCAATTTGCCATACCTTTGACACAGTACTATCTATAAATTCGCCACGACAAGCCACATGAACCTCAAACCCATTATCACAAAACCACTTTAGATAAGGTCTGTGAAAGGCCTGAAAATGCTCTGCAACTGATGCAACAAAGAGTATTTTACGCTTAGACATGGTCAATACCTGGTATTTTCGTTGAATAAATACTATCCAATGCCTGATTAAATATCTCCAGCATTGGGTCTGGCACTTTTGTTTTTTTGCTCTTTTTGTTTCTACGTTTGAGAAGATAGTCTAAAGTTCCTGTTGATGCCATAACCTGCACAACTCCTGTTTTTAGTGCCGATTTAGCAATATATTTAAGCCTCTTAGATCTTTTATCGATCAAAGGCGCGTGATGCTTTCTTTCTGCTTGATAAGCTCTAATTAGTTTTTGAAGTGTCACGTTTCCCTCCTCTCGATATAGGTACAAAGGCTCTTTGAGGGAGATGGCGCGAAAATCACCTGCTCTGGCAGCTCGTAGCCATAGCTCACTATCTTGCCCAACTGGTAGCGACTCATCGTAGCGATTGCGCTGATACCAGCTTTTACGCGCTACTAGACCTGCATGCAAAAACCCTTGCGACTTATTTAATAGCTTGTTAAAAGTATAGTTGTGTTCATCAGCCCCTCTGTAGCCATTAAAAGAGCCATCTTGCCTAATAGAATAAGTGCCGCATGATGCAAGATCGTACTTTTTACTCGTCAACAAAATATCTAATAGCTTTTGCACTCTATCAGGCGTCATCATATCGTCCGCATCCATACGTACGATAAAGTCATACTGGGCTATCTCAACCAACTCATTGAGACGCGCCGCGAGACGGCGATTTTGACCGTCTGAATACACCTTTACTCTAGGATCACTAATCGATTGAGCTATCGCTAAGGAGCCATCTGTAGAGCCGTCATCAATCAATATGAGCTCCCAGTTTTTGTGGGTTTGAGCAAACACAGAACGTACTGCCTCTATTAGAGTAGACTCAGCATTATAAAAGGGAATACAAATAGTGACGGGCGCAGAATGATTCATCAGAAAATCTCAAAAACGGGATTAATAATGTATGGGGTCAAGTTACTAAATCGAGACGTCGTTAGGATAAAGTAGATAAGAAAAAGGCCTACGCCGATACCGGTGATATAGATATTATTTATTTTTTTAAAGAGGATAGGCAGTATTAGCACTAAGGTCCACGTAAAATAGCTCAATAATCGCTGTGGTCCTGATGGATTTGCACCGAGCATGGCAATAGGTATCATAAAAGCCACGCCAATCGCATAAAAAGAGAACAGTGTGATAAACGACTCGTCCTTTATTTTATAAAGTCGTATGATAAAGAAGGTAAATAGTAGTAGCGCTAGATAAAATCCTAAAATGAACAGCCCTCCAGCACTATCAGAGGTCTCAACATATGCCTCATATCTGGCGTTAGTCGATGCTATGTAGGCAATCAATATGCCGCTAATAGTAAAAGACCCTATAAAGGTCATTATGATTTTGTATAAAGGCGCTATGTTGAGGTGAACTAAAAAGTAAAAGGGAATCATAAATAGAGCGGTCGTATGGAACAATGCGGCTAACAAACATATCAATAGATAAGGAATCAATCGCTTATCTAACAAAAAGGGTAAGGCAGAAGCGAATATGGCCATCGCCAAACCTTGACGTAATCCGTTAAAAAAGAAAGGATAAATACCTAATGTGATGAATAAATACACAGAAAACCAGTAATCTACGCTGTATTTTCTGATAACAGTTAGGTAGCAAAATACAACGATAAATGCGGTACTTATAAATAGCCAAAAATAACTGTGAGTCACGCTTAGTAACGCATACTCTAACACTTGGTAACCTGGCTCGACAAACTCTTCAAATTTAAAGTTATAGACGTCGAGCTGCTCTCTAAAGTCTCGAGTATAATTCCAAGAATCTGTACCCACGCGAAAACTACGCACACCTGCAAACAAAGTAAGAGCGATCAGGGGCACCCAAAAAGACTTACGGTTAAGCGCTTTTTGTTCTAGTACGATCCAAAAAGTAACAAAGCTGAGAACCAGTAAGTATGGAATCATATAACCCTCTTTTTTGTGGGCTCTAGTTAGAGACTTTCATAAACTTGTGCTAGTTTTTTTGCATTCTCAGACACATCAAAACCATTTGATTTAAGTATTTGTATTTTTTTATCTTTAGAGCACTCTAGCTCTTTGTTATCTAACAGCGCTTCCACCCAAGTCCTTGGATCATCAATGGGTAAAAATTCAACCAAACCTAGTCCTAAATCTACCTCAGACGATACTTGAGTGG
>NZ_JBQQFC010000259.1:0-3565 GCF_052258445.1 Psychrobacter sp. T6-1 | reverse complement strand
CCACTCAAGTATCGTCTGAGGTAGATTTAGGACTAGGTTTGGTTGAATTTTTACCCATTGATGATCCAAGGACTTGGATGGAAGCGTTGTTAAACAACAACGAGCTAGAGTGCTCTAAAGATAAAAAAATACAAATACTTAAATCAAACGGTTTTGATGTGTCTGAGAATGCAAAAAAACTAGCGCAAGTTTATAAAAGTCTCTGACTAGAGCCCATAAAAAAGAGGGTTATATGATTCCATACTTACTGGTTCTTAGCTTTGTTACTTTTTGGATCGTACTAGAACAAAAAGCGCTTAACCGTAAGTCTTTTTGGGTGCCTCTGATTGCTCTTACTTTGTTTGCAGGCGTACGTAGTTTTCGCGTAGGTACAGATTCTTGGAATTATACTCGAGACTTTAGAGAGCAGCTTGACGTCTATAACTTTAAATTTGAAGAACTTGTTGAGCCAGGTTATCAAGTATTAGAGTATGCGTTACTAAGCGTGACTCACAGTTATTTTTGGCTATTTATAAGTACCGCATTTATCGTTGTATTTTGCTACCTAACTATTATTAGAAAATACAGCGTAGATTACTGGTTTTCTGTGTATTTATTCATCACATTAGGTATTTATTCTTTCTTTTTTAACGGATTACGCCAAGGTTTGGCGATGGCCATATTCGCTTTTGCCTTGCCCTTTTTGTTAGATAAGCGATTTATTCCTTATCTATTGATATGTTTGTTAGCCGCCTTGTTCCATACGACCGCTCTATTTATGATTCCCTTTTACTTCTTAGTTCACCTCAACATAGCGCCTTTATACAAAATCATAATAACCTTTATAGGGTCTTTTACTGTTAGCGGCATATTGATTGCTTATATAGCATCTACTAATGCCAGATATGAAGGGTATGTCGAGACCTCTGACAGTGCTGGAGGGTTGTTCATTTTAGGGTTTTATCTAGCGCTATCATTGTTCACTTTATTTATCATACGACTTTATAAAATAAAGGACGAGTCGTTTATTACGCTGTTCTCTTTTTATGCGATTGGCGTGGCTTTTATGACACCTATTGCCATGCTTGGTGCAAATCCATCAGGGCCACAACGATTATTGAGCTATTTTACGTGGACCCTAGTATTGATACTGCCTGTCCTCTTTAAAAAAATAAATAATATCTATATTACCAGTATCGGCGCAGGGCTTTTTCTTATCTACTTTATCCTAACGACCTCTCGGTTTAGTAACTTAACGCCTTATATTATTAATCCCGTTTTTGAGATTTTCTGATGAATCATTCTGCGCCCGTCACTATCTGTATTCCCTTTTATAATGCTGAGTCCACTTTGTTGGAGGCAGTACGTTCTGTATTTGCTCAAACTCACAAAACCTGGGAGCTCATATTGATCGATGACGGCTCCACAGATGGCTCCTTAGCGATAGCTCAATCGATTAGTGATCCTAGAGTAAAGGTGTATTCAGACGGTCAAAATCGCCGTCTCGCGGCGCGTCTCAATGAGTTGGTTGAGATAGCCCAGTATGACTTTATCGCACGTATGGATGCGGACGATATGATGACGCCTGATAGAGTGCAAAAGCTATTAGATATCTTATTGACGAACGAAAAGTACGATCTTGCATCATGCGGTACTTATTCTATTAGGCAAGATGGCTCTTTTAATGGTTACAGAGGGGCTGATGAACACAACTATACCTTTAACAAGCTATTAAATAAGTCGCAAGGGTTTTTGCATGCAGGTCTAATAGCACGTAAAAGCTGGTATCAGCGCAACCGCTACGATGAGTCGCTACCAGTTGGGCAAGATAGTGAGCTATGGTTACGGGCTGCCAGAGCGGGTGATTTTCGCGCCATCTCCCTCAAAGAACCTTTGTATCTGTATCGAGAGGAGGGAAATGTAACACTCCAAAAACTAATTAGAGCTTATCAAGCAGAAAGAGAGCATCACGCGCCTTTGATCGATAAAAGATCTAAGAGACTTAAATATATTGCTAAATCGGTGCTAAAAACAGGAGTTGTGCAGGTTATGGCATCAACAGGAACCTTGGACTATCTTCTCAAACGTAGAAACAAAAAAAGCAAACAAACAAAAGTGCCAGACCCAATGCTGGAGATATTTAATCAGGCATTGGATAGTATTTATTCAACGAAAATACCAGGTATTGACCATGTCTAAGCGTAAAATACTCTTTGTTGCATCAGTTGCAGAGCATTTTCATGCCTTTCATAGACCTTATCTAAAGTGGTTTTATGATAATGGGTTTGAGGTTCATGTGGCTTGTCGTGGCGAATTTATAGATAGTAACGTGTCAAAGGTATGGCACATTGGTTTTGAGCGATCTCCCTTATCATTGTCACATATCAAAAGCTTGATTCAACTAAAAGCTATTGTCGATGATAACGACTATGCCTTGATATCTTGTCATACCCCCATGGCCGGTGTGCTCTCAAGACTGTCCGCTATCGTCGCTAGAAAAAAGGGCACACAGCTTTTGTATACCGCACATGGCTTTCATTTTTTTAAGGGCGCTAGCACTTGGTCTTGGCTGACCTACTATCCTGTTGAAGTGGCTTTATCTTATATTACGGATGCCATTATCTGTATTAATACAGAGGATTTTGATCTGATCACTAAAAAGGGATCACCAAATACCGAATACTTTGTGTTACCTGGTATCGGCGTAAACTCTGAGCGATTTAAGCCACTATTGTCTGAGCAAAAGAGATCTTTGAGAGAGGAGTTAACTATCGACAAAGACGACTTCGTCATCATATATGCCGCTGAGTTTATCGAGAGAAAAAACCATCGACTGCTCATAGATGCGATTAAACGTCTAAGCACGCAAATAGATAGCTTTACGGTATTACTCGCAGGCAAAGGCGCATTGCTAAGTGAGATTGAGTGGTATGCCAAAAGCCATGGGGTTTACGATCATATACGCTTTGCCGGGTTTGTTACTGATATTGAAAAGTACTATCAAGTCTCTGACGTTGTTGTATCTACGAGTAAACAAGAAGGTCTAGGCATTAATCTTGTTGAAGCTATGATGTGTGGATTGCCGCCTATTGCGACTATCGATAGAGGGCATGGTACGATTATCGAGCATGGCGTAAATGGTGTCTTGTTTGCACAGGATAATTCACAAGCGTTAGCTGATGCTATATTTGAGATATATAGCAATGATGAGCTACGTTCTAAAATAGCAAAATCTGCGATAAAGAGGGCGGCAGTATTTGATATAGCTAACGCACTAGATGCCATGACAAGGATTTATGCTAAGTTTTTAGATAAAGAAGCGCGCTCAAGCTAGAAAAGCGGTTTGCCAGTAGGTTGTTATCAATCATACAAGGCCCAGCTCTATGAGCCTTTGAGCTAAAATAAAATTGAGGTAAATGCAGATGTTAAAACGACTTTTTGATATGACCGTTAGTAGTGCAGCTTTAGTTATTTTATCACCAGTATATATAATTACCGCATATAAAGTGAGGCAGCAATTGGGTTCGCCAGTACTCTTTCGCCAAACGCGCCCCGGTCTATATGGCAAGCCTTTTAAGATGATTAA
>NZ_JBQQFC010000258.1:0-3586 GCF_052258445.1 Psychrobacter sp. T6-1 | reverse complement strand
CTTGCTAACACTTCCGCTGCTGAGGCAGAATATCTATTTTGCAAGATCACCACAGGTAATGGTTTGAGAATAGCGACGCCTTTGGTGCTAAGCGTACGCGGATCTGCATTGCGGCTTTTGACTTGTACCACGTCAGTATCTGTCATAAACAGACTAGCAATATTAATCGCTGACGATAATACGCCGCCTGGATTATCACGCACATCTAGCAAGATACCAGAGACTGGCGCGTCAAGTCCGACCACGCCTTCAATGATTTTTTCACGGCTGTTATTTTGAAATACAGGCAGTTTGATGATAGCGATACCATCGACTAGTCGGGTTTCTATGGCTTTTGGATTACTATTATTACGCTGTAACGTCGTTGTATGCTTGCGCCTACCTGCTCTAGAGGTAACCACATCTACCTGCGTACCAGCAATACCAGATAATAGCTGTTTGACATCATTACTTCTGTTGTTTTCGTCCAGCTCAAAGTCATCAATTTGGTGCAAATAATCACCAACATCGATATCATTTTCGTCTGCCGGCGAGTCGGAGATGACGTCCGTGACTACCCAGTACCCCGCTTGAGGCTGATACATAACGGTGATACCGATATCTCCAACATCTCCTTGGGTAAACGCACGCAGGTTGTCATAAGCTTCTGCATCCAAAAACTCAGCATGACTATCAAGCTTAGTCAGCATACCGCTAATCGCATTATTAAATAGTGCCTCATCGTTTACCGCATTGATATATTCTCGCCGTACCAAACCGACGACCTTGACAAAGGTCTTTAGCGTATCAGGACTAATAGCATTGAGAGAAACGCGTGACACCTCCTCTGGTATATCCGAATCCAAATCATCGGAGTCGTCCATTGGATACTCCAAATCATCATCAGAGTTGTCACTACCGAAGTCATCGCTGTCATCCAAAGCACTGTTATCAGGAGCGCTATCGACATCGTCATCGGCATCACTGTCGCTATCGTCATATTCAATTGAGAGACTTATAGCGCTAACTTTAAGCGTATTTTTGTCAGTAGGCGCAGCATAAGTATTGCTCCCTATGATACTCAATGACCCAAACAAGCTGAGCGCTAATGCGTAATGCATTAGCGCTGTAGGTTGCAGTACTATAGGCTTATTCAAAGCCGTGTAGATAGAAGATCGCAGGTAGGACATAGATGACTCATCTAAAAAACAAAGAGGATATCTCGTTAATAATAGTGTAATTAAACGCCCTAAGCCATATAAAAAAGGGAGAGATAATAGTATCTCTCCCTTAATCAATGCTCACTACGGTAGACAAACGTGTTAATGATCAGTAGTAGCAGTTATAGGTCATACTATCTAATAAAGCGTATAGCTTTAATGACGTACTAATCTTAGGCACATCAATGGGCTTTAACCAGCAAACTCTCACCAGTCATCTCGCCTGGTGCCGCCATCTCCATCAAGGCCAAAATCGTCGGTGAGACATCACTAAGCTTACCGCCGCTGCGCACTTGTACCGGCTGCTCACCGACATAGATCAAAGGCACAAATTCAGTCGTATGCTGAGTATGCACCTGCCCGCTATCATAATCATGCATCTGCTCGCAGTTACCATGATCGGCGGTGATAAGCATATGACCATTTGCTGCGCGTACCGCTGATTCAACGCGGCCTACACATTCATCTAACGCTTCAACCGCCTTTACCGCAGCAGCAAAATTGCCCGTATGCCCGACCATATCACCATTGGCATAGTTGACAACGAGGACATCATGCTTACCCGAATCAATGGCGGCGACGAGCTTATCGGTAAGCTCAGGCGCACTCATTTCAGGCTGTAAGTCATAAGTGGCCACATCAGGTGACGGCACTAAAATACGCGTCTCACCCTCATACTCAGCTTCACGGCCACCACTAAAAAAGAAGGTGACATGCGCGTACTTTTCAGTTTCAGCGATACGTAACTGGGTTTTGTTGTGATCTTGCAAAAACTCACCGAGCGTATTGTTTAGCGAAGTTGGATAATAAGCAACGCTGGTTTTTGGGTTGTCTGCAAGCTCATCTGAGTATTTGGTTAGCATGACAAAGGCGGCAAGCTTTGGCTGCTTTTGACGGGCAAAACCTGAGAACTCATGATCAGGTAGTATAAACGCCTGCGCCAGCTCACGGGCGCGATCTGCGCGAAAATTCATAAAGATCAGCGCATCGTTGTCATCAACGGTAAAAGGCGTTTCGCCGTGCTCTATAACGGTTGTGGGGCTGATGAATTCATCGGTTTCGCGTGATTTGTAAGCCGCTTGTACCGCGCCATCAGCACGAGTTGACATGCGATCGGCTTTGCCTTCGGTAATCAACTCATAAGCTTTTTGCACGCGATCCCAACGATTGTCACGATCCATCGCATAGTAGCGACCAATAATACTAGCGATTTGCACGCGGCCACCTTCATAATGAGCGTTCAATTTATTGATATGCTCGCGCAGACGATTGATGTATTTATCAGCAGATTTAGGCGGTGTATCACGACCATCTAAAAAGCAGTGGACAAAGACATTTTTAGCACCATGAACCAGTGCTGAATGGCACATAGCCTCGATATGATCTTGATGCGAATGCACGCCGCCATCAGAGACCAGACCCATAATGTGCACGTTACCACCTTTGTCATTAGCAGCGTTCACAGCGTTCACCAGCGCTTCGTTTTTGTAAAACTCGCGGCTGACAAGCTCACTTGATATCCGTGTTGAATCCTGATACAGCACGCGCCCTGCGCCCAGATTCATATGACCTACCTCAGAGTTGCCAAACTGCCCCTGGGGCAAACCAACATCTTCACCTGATGCCGATATCAGTCCGTGCGGATAACGCTGGTAGATACTATCTAAATGCGGGGTATTTGCAGCAGCTATCGCATTATCATCGCTCTCTTCACGATGACCAAAACCATCCAAAATCATCAAAACATGAGGTGTTTTTTTATTATTCTGATCATCAGTTTTATTATTCTGATCGTCAGTATGTGTCTGACTGTCATCAGTAGACTTAGGCTGGGTCTGCGTATTGCTCATAGATTACCGCTCCTCAAGTGAATGAACGCCGTTATTTGGGATACTAAAAGCCCTATATATTACCACACATCTTAAAATACTTGAAAACTGAGCATTCTTTACTCATTTACTCACGTTTGAGTTTGACAATTAGCTCATAAGCACCTTAGTACAAAAGCTACGTATCAAACTGTAATCGCACTTGCATTAGCCTAATTCATTGGTTACTATGATTATATTCTGAAGTGTTGGCTAGTAGATGTTTATTCCCTGAGCCGATAATGCTTTACCAGGATGCGCTATCTATTATCTCATTGTGTATGCCTGCACCGCTTGCGGTGTATCAGGAAACCTGCAGAGATGATGACGTATCCGCCCTGAACTTCACGGTTCATGGGTCACCATCTTACGGCGACACTTCGGTTGTTTTATATGATTAATATGATTTGTCACTTAGCTGATATGCTACTGAGAGTTGTATTAAGAAAATCGTATTGAGTAGTACGAAAAAGTCCCTATCTTTTCAAGGTAGGGGCTTTTTTATGAGTACCAATTTAT
>NZ_JBQQFC010000257.1:0-3598 GCF_052258445.1 Psychrobacter sp. T6-1 | reverse complement strand
GGCACGTCACTCGCAGTTTGTGAGGTATAAGCGACGACAATACCGATAAGGGTTTGACGACCAAAGGAGACCTCAACACGGCTACCGATCACAGGCTGCGGGGTGTCACTTGGTACACTGTAATCAAACACGCGATATAGCGGAACCGGTAGGGCAACTTGTACCAACATAGAGGACGCTCGCAACCTTTTAGCAGTGTAAATGTAGAGTTAGTAAGTTTAAAGCAAACAAGCCCAAATGGGATAATTTGGGCTTGTTTATTCAATCATTGGTTATTGACTATTTTATTCAAGATACATAATTGCTTCGATCTCAACCACGCCGCCTTTAGGGAGCGCCGCGACTTGTACCGCAGCACGTGCAGGATAAGGCTCTGATAAGTTGGCGATAAAGACTTCATTTAGAGCCGCAAAGTCATTCAAATCAGTCAAAGATACGTTGAATTTGATCACATCATTAATAGTGCCGCCAGCGGCTTCACATATGGCTTTTAAGTTTACAAAAACTTGCTTAGCCTGCGCCTCAAAACCTTCTTTTAATTCCATCGTTTGCGGATCTAAGCCCAGCTGCCCTGAAACATAAACCATATGACCAGCTTTGATAGCTTGCGAGTAAGTACCAACGGCTGCTGGGGCCTTATCTGTTTGAATAGTTTGACGACTCATTTTTATTCCTTTTGGTTGGTTTTTTAACACGCCCTATTATAACTGATACAAGCGCATGATGTTAGGAAAGCCCAACACTGAACGTAGTTCGCGGATACCTTTGGCTAGATGGTTACGGCTACGTACAATAATATGCACGATAGTATCTACGCTACGCACATCTATGGTTTCCACGCCGATATTCAACTGGCGCAGATGATAAATCACTTCACTAATTTGCTCATCAGTTAGAACGATAGAGACTTTTAGATAAGCGGGGAAGCGTATCTTGCTATCGTACTCATTTGATTCGTTTTGTCTGACTGCCGTATCATCTCGCCACTGCAATTGAATCACCTGATAAGGGTTATCCTTGCGGATGTCATCTAACGAAAAGCATTTGTGCCGATGTACAACCAAACCATGACGCGATAGATGACCGACGATAGGGTCACCATAGATAGGATGGCAGCAGTTGGCAAAGTCAAACTCGACGCCTGCGGCATTGGCAACCAATTGCTGCGGCTGCGCCATCTCGCGATTATTTTGTTGTGTTTGTAAGCTGACCTCATCGTTGAACAGGCGCGAGACGACCAGCTGCGGCAGTAGCGTCCCTGAGCTTATCTGTTCATACAGGGCCTCTTTACTACTTAGGCCGCGCCATTCAAGCAGATTGTCCCACTCGCAATCGTGAATGTCATCGAGACTTTTTTGGTACGTTTTAAGCGCGCGATCGAGTGCTTGTTTGCCGTGACGTTGCTTATCATCGACAGATAGATCCTTAAACCAACGTAGAATCTCCTCTCGAGCCTTGTTAGTGACCACAAATCCGAGCCATTCAGCCTTTGGCTCTGAAAGCTTTTCTGTTTCAATCTCAACCGATTGACCGTTTTTGACCACAGTACCGAGCTTGGCATGTTTGCCATCGATATTGGCGCCAACAGCGACGTTACCTACAAAGGGCCCAACTGCATAAGCAAAGTCGAGCGCTGTAGCCCCTTGTGGTAGCTCATACGCTCGTCCCTGCGGGCTATAGCAAAGAATCTTGCTTGAGTGCAGATAATCCATAAGCTCATTGATAGCTGATACCGCAGCGCTAAAGTCCGTACTGTTTTCATCTAAAGTATCTTCATCAACCAAATCTTTCATGTTACGCAGTGACGCTTGAATGACCGATTGGCTGACGTCTGAGGCATGCTCGGCACCAATAACGCCAAGTCTGGCAGCACTTTGCATCTTTTTGGTCAAAATAGTGGCTTTGATAATGTCGTTATCACGCTCATAAATCAGGGTCAAAGACTGATTGCCACCAGGCAAAGGTCTGCGAATGTTGTCTTGAATATTAGCGTCTTCGATCTGATATTTTTTGATTAGATAGTAGGCAAGCTTGTCGCAAGCTTCGATAGTATCTAGCACAATCTCAAAGGCATAGTGGCGTAGTAGCGAATTGATCTCGCCGCGGTTACGAAAAAACTGCCGATAGATAACGACGCGATTATCCAGCACTTTAACATGGCCATTTAGATCTAAATTGTTGAGCACTATGCTCAAATAACGGTGAATGGCTTCTCTTTGAAAATTACGCCCCAGACCATGTTGCAACAACTTATCAGATAACTTGTTGTACATCTCAAAATCAAGGTTGCGATAACAAAGTACCTCAATATAATCGGCAATATCGTTAAGCCCCATAAGACGAGCAAACGGCACATAAAAATCAAGGGTTTCTTGTGCGGTATCGCGCTGTTTTTTGGGACTGACCGCATCAAGCGTCGACATATTATGTAAGCGATCGGACAGTTTAATAATCAATACGCGGGGATCAGCGAGGGTCGCGGTCAAAATTTTGTGAAAAGTCGCCGCTTTATTTTGCTGTTTATTATGGTTTGAGGATTTGAGCTTGGTGACGCCATCAACCAGTCTTGCGACTGCTTTACCGTAACGCGCCTCAATCTGCTCGCCGCTAACCTCAGTATCCTCGACCGTATCATGCAAGATGGCGGCAATGATTGTATCTCGATCTAAGCGAAAGCCTGCGAGTATTTCAGCGACAGCAATAGGATGAGTGATATAAGGTTCGCCTGATTTGCGCTTGTCTTTGATATGAGCAATATCACCAAATGCGCAAGCATCAACGATATCGCGGCGCTCGTCGCTACTTAAATAGCCCACTGAGCGCAGCAAGTTATATTGGGCATCGTCAACCAAGTGATGACTAAGTTTAGGTAAGGTTTGACTCATAGAAGGATTATCCTAATAAATAATGACGACTCATCGATTTCACTATGGTCAAGATAAATGGAGAGTGACAACCACGACCAAACGCGGCAACCACCCTCTAATTAATCGTAAAATGCGCTTGATGTCAACTGTTAAGCGATTAGGATTCATAAAAACTGAACTATTCGTCTTGCTACGGAGTAAATAGCACTTATTAATGGCGCTTATATGGGTATTAATGGTACTTATATGGGTATCAACAGCTGTTATTCCTACACCAAATTAGCTACGTGACTAAATATATTTTGAATGCTGCAAATAACAAAAGCCACCGTATAAACGGTGGCTTTGATTTATACTAAGCGGTATAAAGCTTAAAAACCATGATCACCTGATAGGGCTAAATCAAGAGAGCTGGTCGCAAAGTTGTGCTCAGGCTGATTGAGAATATCGCGGGTGATTTTGCCCGCAGCAATTTCACGTAATGCCAAAACGGTTGGCTTGTCGTTATCGACCTCAACCAAAGGCTCGGCGATGCCTTTAGCCAATTGACGGGCGCGTTTGCTGGCAACCAAAACCAGCTCAAAGCGATTATCCACATTATCCAAACAATCTTCAATCGTCACTCGTGCCATAGCTCGCTACCTCAGTTGTCTTTTCAACGCATCTCTTGTGATAAAGAAGGTCGACAAAATAAATATATAAGAATTAATAACCCACTATCATAACATTTT
>NZ_JBQQFC010000256.1:0-3617 GCF_052258445.1 Psychrobacter sp. T6-1 | reverse complement strand
TCTTTTGGCTCAGGCAATTTATTACCTTCGCCATGAGCGATACCTTCTTTGACCAAATCAGTTGTCGAGACGCGAGCGTGCGGACGTGATGGGCCTGCGATATTACGCACGACTTTGGATAAGTCAAAGCGTAAGATACGATCATATTCAGCATCAACCATGCCATCAGCCCACAGGCCGGTTTGCTTAGCATAGGCTTCCACAGTTTTGATCTGCTGCTCGGTACGACCCGTTAGACGTAGATAATCAATCGTTTGCTCATCGATAGAGAACATTGCTGCGGTTGCACCATATTCTGGTGTCATATTTGAGATAGAAGCACGGTCGCCAACGGTAAGGTTGCGCGCACCGTCACCGTAGAATTCTAGATAGGCGGATACAACGCCCTCATCTCGTAAGAATTCGGTCATGGCTAGGACTAAATCCGTACCCGTAATGCCTTCTTGTAATTTACCTGTCAACTCAACGCCAACGATATCTGGCAGACGCATGTAGGAGGGATTGCCTAGCATCACGCTCTCAGCTTCAAGCCCGCCCACACCAATAGAGATAACACCCAAGGCATCAACCATAGGTGTATGGCTATCAGTACCCACTAGGGTATCAGGAAAGGTAATGGCATCACCGTCTTGGTCGGCGACCACTTGTACCACGGGTGACATTTTCTCAAGATTAATCTGGTGCATGATGCCGTTACCGGGCGGCACGACGTTGACGTTATCAAAGGCATACTGACACCAGTTGATAAAGTGAAAACGGTCTTCGTTACGGCGCTCTTCGATAGCGCGGTTTTTCTCAAAGGCGTCTTCTTCAAAGCCTGCGTGCTCAACAGCTAATGAGTGATCGACGATCAATTGCGTGGGCACGATTGGATTGACTTTGGATGGGTCACCGCCCTCAGCTGCGATAGCGTCACGCAAACCTGCCAAATCGACAAAGGCAGTCTGACCTAAGATATCATGACAGACGACGCGAGCAGGATACCAAGGAAAATCAACATCTTGCTTACGGTAAATATGCTGTGACAAGGCTTCGGTTAAGTCCTCTGGTGGACAGCGGCGTACTAAGTTTTCGCACAATACTTTTGAGCTAAAAGGTAGCTTGGCATAAGCACCTGGCTCAATATCATTAACCGCTTGTTCGACATCAAAGTAATGCAAATCAGTACTGCTTTCATCTAAAGACGGCAACGGCTTTTTGTATTGCTCATTCATGGTTTGCGGATTAACTTGCGTTAAAGGCTGCTTGCTATCGGTACTCATGGCGTGCTTTCCTTTATAGGTGAGAAGGGATAATTTATTTAGCAAAATTTATGGTTGATAATAAGTTTTGCTAAATAAACAAAAGTGATGAGTATATAAATTTAACGGCCAAGTCTGTAAACAAAGCGACTTGACCGTTAAGCGATAATTGCTAAAAAGACAGATTAACGATTAGCAATATCTGGCACGTCTCTTGGCTCTTCACCGATATACTCCGCACTTGGGCGAATAATACGGTTGTTAGCGCGTTGTTCAAAGACGTGAGCGGCCCAACCTGTCAGACGTGAGCACACAAATATCGGCGTGAACAGTTTGGTTGGAATACCCATGAAGTTGTACGTTGAGGCATGGAAAAAGTCTGCATTACAGAACAGTTTTTTCTCGCGCCACATCACTTCTTCACAGCGTACTGATACTGGATACAAGACGGTATCACCCACATCGTCGGCGAGTTTTTCAGCCCACTTTTTGATGATAACGTTACGCGGATCAGACTCGCTATAGATCGCATGACCAAAGCCCATGATCTTGTCTTTACGCTCAAGCATCGCCATCATCTCTTCTTCGGCTTCATCAGGCGATTTGAAATCTTGGATCATATCCATCGCCGCTTCATTTGCGCCGCCATGCAAGTTACCACGTAAGGATCCGATAGCGCCTGTAATACAAGAGTGGATATCAGAGAGGGTAGAGGCACATACGCGTGCGGTAAAGGTTGACGCATTGAACTCGTGCTCAGCGTACAAGATAAGTGAGACGTTCATCACTTTGGTATGGAGCTCATTTGGCTTCTCACCTTTTAACAGATGCAAAAAGTGACCGCCGATAGTGTCGTCATCCGTTTGGGTCTCGATACGCTCGTTATCATGCGTGAAGCGATACCAGTAGTTGATGATAGATGGGAATACCGCGAGCATGCGATCGGTCTTATCGTTCTCTTGCTCAAAGTCGGTTTCGGTCTCAAGATTACCCAGCATTGAGCAACCAGTACGCAGTACATCCATTGGATGAGCATCTGCTGGAATACGCTCTAATACGTCTTTAAGCGCTTGCGGTAGACCGCGCAGTGTTTTGAGCTTGGCTTGATAATCATCTAGCTCACTTTGAGTGGGTAGATTGCCATAAAGTAGCAAGTATGCCACTTCTTCAAAGATACATTTCTCTGCCAAGTCTGACACATCATAACCACGATACGTCAGACCTGAGCCTGATTTACCAACGGTAGATAGTGAGGTTTTGCCTGCAACCTGACCGCGCAATCCTGCGCCTGAGAGTTCCTTTTTTGCTGCCATAATACATTCCTTTTTGGTGGCTTGGTGGTACAGTGAATTGACTTACTAACATAGACTTACGAATGCTGTTTTATTTGCTATCGGCAAATAATTTATCCAGCGTTTGCTCAAACTCATGATAGTTTAAGAAATCATATAACTCCATACGCGTTTGCATGGTATCGACGACTTTTTCTTGCGTGCCGTCATCGAGTAGATGCTGATAGACATTAAGCGCCGCTTTGTTCATCGCACGAAACGCAGATAGAGGGTAGAGCACCATATCGACACCCACGCCATGAAGTTGCTCAGTGGTGTAGAGGTCAGTCTGTCCAAATTCTGTCATATTGGCAAGGACAGGGATGTCGAGTACGTCGGTAAATTTACGATACATCTCGATATCGGTCAAGGCTTCGGCGAATATCATGTCCGCACCTGCCTCAGAGAATGCAACGGCGCGCTCAACAGCGGCATCTAAACCTTCAACAGATAGCGCGTCAGTACGAGCCATTACCACAAAATCAGGGTCTGTTTTGGCGTCAAGAGCCGCTTTTAGACGATCGACCATCTCTGAGATGCTGACGATTTCTTTATTAGGACGATGACCACAGCGTTTTTGGGCGATTTGATCTTCGATATGCACCGCCGCCACGCCAGCTTTTTCCATTTTTTTGACACTCTGACTAATGTTAAAAGCGCCGCCCCAACCAGTGTCAATATCGACTAGTAACGGGGTATCTACCGCATCTGTAATACGGCGCGCATCTTCTAAGACGTTATCAAGGCTCGTCATACCCAAGTCTGGCAGACCAAAAGAGGCATTAGCAACGCCGCCACCTGAGAGATACAAGGCTTTATGACCCACTTGAGTGGCCATCATCGCCGTATAAGCATTGATAGTGCCGACGATTTGTAGCGGTAAGTTATTATTGTTCTGCTCTTTCATCGCACTGCGAAAGCGTGCGCCAGCTGATGATGACATAGTAGTATCCTTGCGTAGAGGGTAGGCTTATGATTGCCCAAATTTAAAATAGAAATTGTAAAATGATTGAATCTTTATCGACTTAGAGTACACTTAATCACT
>NZ_JBQQFC010000255.1:0-3634 GCF_052258445.1 Psychrobacter sp. T6-1 | reverse complement strand
ATCTGGTACAGGGTAGCGACTAATCGGCGTGCTCGATGTAGACTCCATTGCAGTGTCACTCATAGGTCATCTCCTTTGACGGTGTGTTTGTTTAGTCTAGCTGTATAGAGGAGTAATAAGTAGTCCAAAACTCATCTTTTATAAATAGTTGCATTAACTGGCTTCGATAATAGCAATCTCATCATTGGTTAAGTCATATAGTTTATAGACCATTTGATCTATTTCACTATCGGTGCGTTCAATCTGGGCTATAAGCTGCTGCGCTTTGGTTTGCTCAGCTAAGAAATACTCTTCCCACTCCGCTTCATCGCTCAAGCTCATTTTGACTTTCTTTTTACCTAGCTCTTTGATTAACTCTGCGTACGTTAGCTCATGCCAGTTTTCTAGCTTTTTACTGAGTTTATCTATTTCAAACTTGCGTTGTAAGGTTCGGATGAACTTACCAGTTGAGTCCTGCAACTGCTCGTTTAGCGATAACATTAGATCGGCTTTTTGGACAAAGCTGTCTACAATATTAGGTAGTTTTGGTAATGGAAAGGGGTAAAGATATTTTGTTTTAAATCTAAAATAACCACCACGTAGAACAGTTCCCGTATTGGACAGATAAAACCATAAAAGCTTTGAGTTTAGAACAGAGAGGTAAAACTTGTAAGCAGATGTAGAAGGTTCTTTCAATACAAAAGAGTATATGGTCGTAGAGTGGTACATCTCAGCCTGATCAAAAGTCATGCTTGGGTAGTTAGCTATTTCGGCAGTCATAATTTTAGGCTGATTAAAATCTGTAATACTTTTCGGATAAATATACAAAAACCACCCTTCTTTATCCATTTTACCTTTTTCTCTATTACGTAGTTCTTTCTCATTATTTTTTAAATACTCATAACCTCGGGGATAGTTTGATTTAATAAAATCCTCTGTCATTATGCTATGTGTTCCATCTCCATTGAGAATATAAGGAAAAATAACATAATATTGGTTAGGCAACTGCATATACCTTGAAACGTCCTGTCCTTTTAACATAGGTTTCATAAGACCTACTTCAATCTCAACCTCACAATCTAAAGATTTTGAATAGCCTTTAACTAAACCACCTTCAATATGACCATCAATCAGAAAAATCTTATCTGCGCTAGTTTGTAATCCAACAAAGATTTTTGAAAATACGTCTTTGGCAGTAAGGGGTTGCTGATGTAATTTATCAAAAAGATTAACTTGAGTATTAGAGAGTAAGTTCCACTTATTTTGATTCAAATTGTCGTATGATAAGCTCGTCCAATCAAAAAGCTCTTGTATTCTTTGTGGATTTATAAAGCTAAACAGTATGTCGTCCTTTGGCTTTTTATCAAGCGTTAAAATACAAGTATAGGTAGTCACCTCAAAAACTAAATGTTCCTCAAAATGTAGTAAGCTTGATACAAGTTTATCTTCTGCTAGTAATCTACGAACGCCTTCTCCAAACTCAGAAATTAGGAATTTATGCGGTAATATTAATGAAACTTGTCCAGTTTCTTTAATCAAATCTAAAGAGCGTTCAATAAATAAGACATAAATATCATAATTCCCTATCGCAGACTCAAACTGCTTTTCATAATACTTAACCATTTCAGGATAAGCACTTTGAAGACCTTGAATCCGTAAATAAGGCGGATTACCAATCACCACATCAAAGCCACCTTTGGCGAAGACCTGCGGGAAGGCCGTTTGCCAGTTAAATGCCTTGTCTCCTGCGACATCTACATCATCAATCAATGAATTTCCACATTGAATATTATCATTGAGATTATTCAATTTACGTCTAGGCTGTGCTGTCCGTAACCACAGTGACAGCTTAGCAATCTCGACGCTCTCTTCATTGATATCGACCCCGAACAAGTTGTTTTCCAAAATACTGTTTTCGATATCAGGATAAATAATGCTATCGCCATAGAGCTTGGCATGTAACTCATCGATATAGCTGTGTTCAGCAATCAAAAAATTCAGCGCTTCATTTAAGAATGCGCCACTACCACAAGCGGGATCACATATCGTGATTTGTAGTAGCCAGTCTCGATAAGTCTCAAGCGCCGCAGATTGCAACTTGAGTATTCCCTTAGCTTTTGCCGTGAGTTTATTAGGCTTTACAAAATCCTCATCAACGATAGCCAGCTCGTCTTTTTTGTCTTTGCACAATTTGCCGACCGTGTTTTCGACGATATATTTGGTGATATATTTGGGCGTATAAAACACCCCGTCTTTTTTGCGCTTGGTTTGCGATTTATCGACCGCCTCGCCTGCTAGCTGCGCCTTTACCTCATCGAGTTCTGTAAGTGAGTTCTCAAAGATATGACCTAGAATATTGACATCGACTTCACTAGCAAAGTCATATTCTGACAGCGTTTTGATATGTGAGCCTAGCACCTTATCACTGATAATGACGCTATCTAGCAGCTTGTCGGTACTGAACAGTCCACCGTTATAGGCGAATATCTCGCTATGCTCATCCTTATGACCTTGATCTAAATAACCAAAATAGGCTTTGATTCTATCGTATAAGGGCACAGTCATCTTCAGCGTTTTTAGCTGCTCCCACTCACTGATGATACCTTTAGCAAAGTTGGCGGGTAGCAGATGACTGTCTTCTGCGAAGAAGATAAACAGCAATCGATCGAGCAGCTTTTGCGACTTTTGAAACAATACCAAAGCGTCAATATCAAGGTTGTTGGTGGTTAAATCTGCGAATAGCTCACGTTTGAATACAGAATAATCCTTGTATAACTGCTTAGTAATCGCCTCTTCTTGCGATAGTGAGGCTGATTTAATAGTGGCAGGTAAGTCGCACATGACGCTATCATGATTGAGTAGCAAATACAGCTGCGCAAAATCATCTTGGGTTAAGCCAAATAGATCAAACTCGATGAACTCAACCGCATTATCAATGTACAAACGCAGTTTTTGAAAGTTTGAGGTGATAACATAGCGACATTTGGGTTGATTGTTTTTGTACCCAAAAGCTTGCTGCTCAATCTTACTTAAATCTGTGGTGTTCATACCTTTTAGTTCAATCACGCCAATAGCATGGCCGTCTTTGAGTATCGCGCCATCTGCTTTTTTGCTGCCTGTTTGGTTTTTAAATTCAGTAGTGAGATTATAATTTGGATTGGGATTGAGCGTATAGCCAAAGACATCAACGAATAAATCACGCAAGAACCCTTCTTGATACTGCTCTTCTTTACTCACTCTTATATTGTCTTGCTTTAGCGGGTTTAAAAAGCATTGAGTATAGCGCTGCCACGCCGCCACTAGCTGCTGTTTATCTAATTGATTGACATATCTGGAGACAACAACAGACTGAAATAGAGACATACAAGCGCCTTAGAATAAAAGATAAAGTATTAACAAACGCTTACTATAGCAAGCTCTAGGGTTAGGATAAATAACTTTGCTAACCAAAAGGACTATGGGTGAATAATAAATGTCTGTTATTGATGCATATTCAAAACCCACCCCAAATTTGCTACACTACGCGCGCATTTATACATTCCACAATTGAATAAATGTTATTCATTTTTAAATCACTAATTGCACTAGGTTTACGTCCTAGCCAGCAGGAGACAGTATGAGCACAACTTTAGACAATACAACCTCAAAACAAGCG
>NZ_JBQQFC010000254.1:0-3641 GCF_052258445.1 Psychrobacter sp. T6-1 | reverse complement strand
ACGCTAGAGGCGCAGCTTGAATCACGCGCTCTTATGATGTCAACGAACAACATCTTATCGCCAGCAAACGGTGATCCGATTATCGTACCCTCGCAAGATGTGGTCTTGGGGCTGTACTACATTAGCCGCTCATCAGTGAATGTCAAAGGCGAGAGCATGGTTTTTGCTTCGGTCAACGAAGCACTGCGCGCTATCGGCTCAAATGATTTGCATGTCAATGCCAAAATCAAAGTTCGCGTCACTGAAACTATTATTGACGCTGATGGCAATCATACGGACGCAACTAGCATCAAAGATACCGTTGCCGGTCGTTTATTGATCTGGAACATCATGCCCAAAGGTATGGCGTTTGAAGAGTGTAACCAAGAGATGACTAAGAAAAACATCTCGCGTTTGATTAACTCTTGCTACCGTACTATGGGCGTCAAAGATAGCGTTATGTTCGCCGATCAATTGATGTATCTTGGATTTGCACAAGCAACGTTATCTGGCGTATCAATCGGTATTGACGATATGGTCATTCCGCCAAGCAAAAAACAAATCATCGAAGTCGCTGAAGCTGAAGTACGCGAGATCGAAGATCAGTTTGAGCAAGGTTTTGTGACCGCAGGTGAGCGTTACAACAAAGTTGTCGATATCTGGTCACGTACCAATGACAAGGTCGCTAAAGCGATGATGGATAATTTGGCAACGGACAAGGTAATTAATGCACAAGGGGAAGAGGAAGAGCAAAAATCCTTTAACTCTATCTTCATCATGTCAGATTCGGGCGCTCGTGGTAGTGCCGCGCAGATTCGTCAGCTTGCAGGTATGCGTGGCTTGATGGCAAAACCGGATGGCTCGATTATCGAAACACCGATTAAAGCGAACTTCCGTGAAGGTTTGACGGTACTACAGTACTTTATTTCAACTCACGGTGCGCGTAAGGGTCTTGCCGATACCGCACTGAAAACGGCTAACTCAGGTTACCTAACGCGTCGCCTAGTCGATGTGGCACAAGATTTAGTCATTACGACTGAAGACTGTGGAACTGAGCAAGGCTTGCTCATGACACCGCATATCCAAGGCGGTGAGATCATCGAAAAGCTCGGTGATTTAGTACTAGGCCGAGTAACTGCTCGTGATGTGACTTATAACAATGATGAGTCAAAAATCTTGGTACCAACAGGTACCCTGATCGATGAGCATTGGGTCAATGTTTTAGACGAGAACGCCATCGATGACATCTGGGTACGCTCAGTCATCACTTGTGATGTCGAGCATGGTGTTTGTTCGCAGTGCTATGGTCGCGACCTTGCTCGTGGTCATAAAGTTAATATCGGTGAGTCCGTTGGTGTCATGGCAGCGCAGTCTATCGGTGAGCCGGGTACTCAGTTAACGATGCGTACGTTCCACGTGGGCGGGGCTGCGAGTTCGGCCTCTGTTGATAACAGCATCTCAGTTCGCAACGCAGGTCAAGCGCATTTTGAGAACATGAAGACTGTTGAGCACACTGATGGTCACTTAGTTATTGTCTCTCGATCCGCTGAGATTGCTTTGACTGATGAGCTAGGCCGTGAGCGTGAGCGTTACAAAGTGCCTTATGGTTCAAGCGTGCTGGTCAAAAACGGTGAGCAGGTCGAAGGCGGTCAGACTATCGCGAAGTGGGATCCGCACACGCATCCTATTATCACAGAGTTTGCGGGTAAAGCGCGCTTTAGTGATATCACTGACGGTATGACAGCAACGGTCAAAGTTGATGATGCTACTGGTATGAGCTCGTTTGAGATTCTAGCGACTCGTGACCGTTCAAGTAACGCCAAAGACTTGCGTCCAGCGATTATCTTGAATACTGATGAAGGTAAAGAAGTGGTTTACTTCTTGCCCGCTGAAACGATCATTCGTGTCAGTGATGGTGAAGAGGTCGCAGCAGGTTCTATCTTAGGCCGCGTACCACAAGCCTCGTCAGGTACCAAAGATATTACTGGTGGTCTACCACGCGTCGCCGATCTATTTGAAGCCCGTCGCCCCAAAGATCATGCGATTATGGCCGAGATGACGGGTGTCGTCAGCTTCGGTAAAGAGACCAAAGGCAAAAACCGCTTTATCATTACCAATGAAGACGGTGAGGTTCATGAAGAGCTAATCCCGAAATGGCGCCAAATCAACGTCTTTGAAAATGAGACGGTAGCACGCGGTGAGGTTATCGCTGATGGCCCGCAAAACCCGCATGACATCTTGCGCCTAAAAGGTCAAACCGCGCTTGCTGATTATATCGTTAACGAAGTACAAGACGTTTACCGCTTGCAAGGGGTAAAAATCAACGATAAGCACATTGAGGTTATTATTCGCCAAATGCTGCGTAAAGTTGAGATTACTGATGCTGGCGACTCAGGTCACTTCAAAGGCGATCAAGCGGAGTATGCGGATATCAAAGCACTCAATGCTAAATTGGAAGCTGAAGATAAATTCCCAGTACAGTATGAGCGTCAGTTGCTTGGTATCACTAAAGCGAGTCTGGCAACAGAGAGCTTTATCTCAGCGGCGTCTTTCCAAGAGACCACTCGCGTATTAACTGCTGCTGCCGTTACAGGCAAAGTTGATGAGTTGCGCGGTCTTAAAGAGAACGTCGTTGTCGGTCGCTTGATTCCTGCTGGTACGGGCCTTGCTTATCACAAAGCCCGTAAAGAAAAAGCGGATCAAAAGCTGCTTGATAAAGACATGAGTGCAGCGTTTGATATGCCTGCTGGTAGTGATAACAAAGACTTTACAAGCTTTGATGAAGCCTTTGCCCAAGAGCTTAATCAAGACAGCCAGTCTTAATTGTTTGTCGTATAAAAGAAGCCAGCATTTTTGCTGGCTTTTTTGTACCTGTTGAATGCGCTCAAAGACAGTGTTCTTAAACGGTTTTATAAGAAATTTATTTTAAAAAATAGTACACTAAATCAGCGCCCATCACTTAGAACTTAAACAAGGATAATATACGTATGGCAGACAAAGGCCGCGTTGCTAAATATCAAGCAGATCGCACTAATCAAAAGCTGTATTTTTGCCGCCTAGCTTGTCAAGCTGCGGGCAGTAGTAACGACAAACAGCTGTATCAGGCGCATTGTGAAACCGCTATCTTTCATCTATACGGGACTTTTTTAGCTTTTTTACAAGAGCTCAGTCAATTTTACGGGCTGCAAGAGAGTGCGCCTACATTGACTGATATTGAAGAAGCTTTGGATACGCGCACACAGGTTTCTCCGGAAATCCTACGCTTAAAGCAGTTACGCGAAAAAGGCTTTTTGGCTAATATCGAGCGCGCGTATCAGCGTTGTCTTTATGCCGTTCCGCCTGAATCTTTGGCAGATACTTCAATGGCTGTTAATGCAGCGCCAAAAGATTTGATCGTTAATGTGGTGACCTTATCGAATCAATGGCTACCTGATGAGAGCACTATTCGTGAATGGCGTCAGCAGTTCTTAGAGCTTATCGAGCAACTACGTGCTGGCATGGTAGAGTTTTAATAGAATAAGCAGTGATAAGAGTAGAGCCGTCATATAGATTTAGCATAGCCATAAAAAAGGCTTATCGATAATCAATCGATAAGCCTTTTTTGGTAGCTTAGGACTCTATTCTGGCATCGGCGGCATACGTTCAGCAGGCGTTGGTGCCAG
>NZ_JBQQFC010000253.1:0-3655 GCF_052258445.1 Psychrobacter sp. T6-1 | reverse complement strand
AATAATAGCTCCGCCTCGCGCATTTTGGGTGTTTCAAGCGTAATATGGCCTAGCGTACCACTGCGCAGCTCATTGACCAAAATCTCAGACATACGGTAAGTATCAACGATGCCGCCTTTTTTTAGTAGACCTCGGTTGTGTCCTGCAACCTCAAAAAACTCCCAATCGGTTTGCGGTAAATCCTCAATCTTATAGCGCTCTTTGAGCAGATCAGGATAGGCTTCAAGCAAATACTCAGCGGTGTAACCTGCCACATCAGCGAAGTCAAACGCGGTGTCTTTGATGCCGCCTGTAGCTGCCAAGCGATAGCCTGAATTTGGGTTTTCAATCTTTGGCCAGAGCATGCCGGGCGTATCATAGAGCATGATGTCGTCATCGATTTTAATGAGCTGCTGCGACTTGGTAACGGCAGGTTCATCGCCCGTTTTGGCAATGCTGCGCCCCGCAAGAGCGTTAATCAGTGTCGATTTACCCACGTTGGGTATGCCCATAATAAGCACTTTGATTTGCCTACCTGTGCCTGCTTTATTGGGCATTAATTGCTTACATAGCTGTACGATGCGTTTGACTTCGCTAGATTTGTTATCGTCACAAGCGATGGCTTTGACTTGATCTTGACTCTCTAAATATTCAATCCATGCCTGCGTCTGATTGGGGTCGGCAAGATCGGCTTTATTCAGGATTTTGATGACCGGTTTTTGTCCGCGCAGCGCTGCCACCATGGGATTTTCGCTACTGTAGGGAATGCGCGCGTCGATGACCTCGATGACCACATCCATCTCTGGCATGATCTCTTTGATCTCGTTACGGGCTTTGTTCATGTGTCCTGGGAACCACTGAATGCTTGGGTTATTCATCGAGACAACAGCCTTGTAGTTAATATTTTTAAAGACGTTTAGTTTACTACATCACGCACATCATGTTGCTCTAAATCAAGGCTCTGGAGTATTCTCGGTTTCCTCAGGTGGCAACGGTGCAAGATAACCGATAAGCAGTATCAAACTGCCTGCGCCGATAAAAGAGATGACGCGCCAAATCGCCTCGGTTTGTGACAAATCGACGAGGACGAGTTTGAGCACCACGACACCCAACAAGCCGATACCCATAAACCAAAGCGTACGATGCCAGCCGCGACTGGCGATAATAGTGGCAAGTAGGGCAAGGAGCGTCCAAATAATGGTCAAGCCCGTCTGTACTTGCTCGCTTTGCCACGCGCCTATAGGCTGATAATCCCAAAGTGGCGTACCGATAAAGGCGTGTAGCGTTCTGATAAGCATACTAGAGATGACCCAAAAGCTGATAATCCCCAAAATCATGAGTAACGGTCTGCTGATAAAAGGCGGGCTAGAAGAGTTATCAGCGTTTTGTAGATAATCGTTTTGACTTAAATAATAAGCCAGCCCGCTATAAGCTAAGATGAGCCATAACGTTACATCGTATAAATTAAACAGCGGTACATAAGGCAGATTCCAAATTATCCCATCGTAAGAGAGGTTAGTTATGATGACCCAAAGCAAGGTTAACGGTGCAAATATCGCCGCGCAGCCTATCAAGGCGTCATGCCAATCAAACCAATAAATAGGCGCTACTATTTTATCACCACGGTTTTTACTACTCTGTAAGGCGACTATTATCAGCGCAGTCATCAGACCAATCGGCACTAGTAAAGTGATAACGCCGTGCGAGCTGGGCAGATAATAATGAACAGCAGCGGTTAGTACCAAAATACCGGTACCCAGCCAACTGGCATCATGATAAGACGAGCGTTGAGTGATAGCTGTGCTCTGATGATTATCGGTTGCATCATCATGCCACGTCTTTAACCATAGCTGCCCCGCAACTAGCCAACCTATGAGTAATAAGGCAAAAATGAGCCAATGCGGCGGCGTCCAAACAGTATTAAACTCAAACTTTTGCGGCAGTTGCAAAATAAGCATCGCATAAAACACGATTAGCAGTCCGTGAGTGAGCTGCCTAATCTCTCGCCACCCGTGATAACGGTTGACGAGCCAATAAACGCTCAGGCTAAATAACGCCGAGAGCGCAATGATAGTCGTCGTCGCCAATGACCAGTCGCCAAGCCATTGATCAATATCAAGCATTAATACATAAAGTGCCCAGACAACGGCAGTCAGCGTCAAAAACCGTATCAGTAGCGGACTACGCCACACCAAACTAAAAGCCATGCTTTGGCTATTGATAGTGCTCAGCCACTGACTAGCGGCCTGAGTGCTGATACCGAGCCGCCGCGCGTATGTCGATGCCAAATCAAAACCAGTATCGCTAGTCGTATTATCAGCAGTAGGTGTCAAAGGGCTATCCAAAACGGCAGGCGAGTTGCTGGCGCGTAGGATAAACAAGCTGGCTAGATAACTCATAGCCGAGATACTCAGCGCTAAAGTAGGGTAGTCTTGAGATGAAAAAAATAGGTTCGCAATCAGCATGCCGATACTGATGAGCTGCAATAGTAGACCAAACAATACCGACCATGCCCGCAGGGAGCGCCGCCCAAACCATACGAGAGCCAGCCCCTGTACCGACCAGCCAAACGCAATCCACTGCGCATCTAATGCCAGCGGAATCACTAAGGCTAAAAAGCCAAACCCTAATGCTAGCATGCCCTCGGTAATGAGTGCATAACCTTGGCTACGTCGAATAAATAACCAACCTAATACGAGATAAACTGCTGCGAGAATGGCACTGGTAATCGTCAAAGCGTGTTCGATATCACCAAGCAAAGCGGCAAATAATCCAAAGGCTAATAGGGGTACACAGAACAATAATCCCGTATCTATTGGAAACAAATAATTGCCATTGAGGTTGCTGTTATTAATGTTGCTATTATCGGCACGGCTAGAGCTATCGTTATACAGCGCTTTTTTGCTATTGGCGTTATAGTGGATGATTTGCTGCGCGTAGCGGATAACAACAAACAAGTAGAGCAATACATGCAGAGCAACTAGTAGCACCAGTGACCAGCGCTGCGTCTCGATAGTGGTGCTTAAATTCTCACTGATGCCCCAATAGCTAATACCCAAATAGTAGGCCAGCCCAAAGGTCACAATGACGCCAAACAAGTTAAGGGCTTTCCACGTGCGGTAGTGAGCAATGATGGCAATTGTCACGTTGAGCAGTAGATAGTAGCTGAATAAAGTAGTCAGACTACCCGTGTCGTTACTGGTCAAAATAGGCGCAAAAAACCCGCCAGACAAGGCGAGTAGCGCTAACGGAAAGGCGTTTTGACGTACGGCTAACAGGATGGTGATAGCGGATAATACGCCAAGTCCGATAAAGCTTGGCAAACTTGGCAGCACGAGATAGACGCTATAGGCAAAAAAAGTCGTTAAGTACGCAATAGCCAGCCCTGCGCCTTGCAAAGTAATGCCGTAAGCAAAACGGTTCTTCGCCAGTTTAAGCCCTAATCCTGCTAATCCTAACCCTATCACTCCGATCGCTAGGAGTTTGGACTCAATAGAGATTTCGATATAGTCACTGAGCAAGCGTAGTAGCAGTACCACGCCAACGAGCAGCACCAAAACTCCGACGCGCACGACCAAATTACCACCAAAGAACCAGTTTTTGATCGAATGAAATAAGGAGGTGACAATAGGCAACGATTGCTCGTCTGGGTCTGTAACCTTTGGCGTTTTGATGA
>NZ_JBQQFC010000252.1:0-3660 GCF_052258445.1 Psychrobacter sp. T6-1 | reverse complement strand
ATCTTGTAAAATACGCACATCAGTGACTTGCACTACTAAAGCTTCAGCGGCGCTAGCAAACTCATTAAGCTGAGACTCATTGAGTTCACTCAGCTCTGGGGACAGGGTCGGTAGCGCCGACAAATCGGGGGTGGCAGCAGGGCTAGTCATAAGACGTGTTATTCCTGATTAAGACAAATGATTAGTGGTAAGTCATTGTAGGGGTTTGAGCAAATTTTGCAAACGCTCTACCCCAGTAGATGATCTGATATAAAAAAAGCCACCGACCAGCGGTAGCTTTTATTAATAACGCATATTACTCTTATCTAATAGATGCTTAGCATATAAGCCTCTAAAGACAGACTAATAGTTATGCTAGTTCCGCTTTTGCTTTTTCGACCAAGGCTGTAAAAGTCGCAGCATCATGCATAGCGATGTCAGCTAAAACGCGACGATCGATTGCGATGTTGGCTTTTTTCATGCCATTGATAAAGCGGCTATAGCTTAAACCGTTTAAGCGTGCACCAGCATTGATACGGGCAATCCAAAGACGACGGAAAGAGCGTTTTTTGTTGCGACGGTCACGATAAGCATATTGACCTGCTTTGGTCACTGCCTGTACCGCTACGCGATAAACACGTGAACGGGCACCGTAGTAGCCTTTTGCACGCTTTAAGATTTTTTTGTGACGGCGATTTGCCTGTACACCACGTTTTACACGGGCCATAAATTACTCCAAGAATTTTAAGATAAAATAAGCTGTATCGAGTTACAAAGATCTATTAGATGTAAGGGCACATACGACGAACTGCTGCTTCGTCAGATTTGCTTACCAACTTAAGACCACGTAACTGGCGAATACGCTTAGGTGATTTCTTGGTCAAGATATGGCTTTTGAAAGCTTGCTTACGCTTAAAGCCGTTCGCTGTTTTTTTGAAGCGTTTTGCTGCACCGCTTCTGGTTTTCATCTTAACTTTCATGATGATGTGCCTCTTTTTCTGTGTTAGAACCTGGTCGTCAAATAGTGAGTAATGCCCAGTGATTATATTCATAATCACTAAACTGCTATTTGCCTCGAGGTGGGAGGCGCTATTTTAGCAGATAGTACGCTGTTTTGCCAAAGAAATTTTGAGAGTCATAACGAAAGAGTATAGAGTGATTAATTCAAGATAAATCTAAGCTTTTATTCATATTTAATCATCGTGCAAACTTTGTATCAGGTATACTTAATTTTTTATCATTAAAAACGATGCGCTTGTACTTATCATTGTTTTTTTAAGCATCGTTTTTTAGTATCTACAATAGCAACTAAATCTACCTTGTTTATATAAATGCTTGTATATAAGTACCCGTTTATAAAAGTACCTACCTCAAACCATACTTAGGAGAAAATGGTGTCAAGCCAACCGCTGATATTTGATAGCAGAGTATTCGTTTTTGAAACCTTGCTACATGTGCGAGCTATTGAGGTCAATACAAATCAATATCTGACTCTTGAGTCTTTAACCGCGTTGATGGTGGAAGCTAGAGAACAGTTTTTGCATTTTAAAGGTATTAAAGAGATCAGCGAAAACAATCAAGGCTTGGTCGTTGACAAATTGCAAGTACACATTATTAGCCGTGCACGAGTACGTGAAGCTCTACTTTTTGAAGTGGGTATTGAGCAAATAGATGATGAAGGCGGCAGTATAGCCATACGAGTGACTCGTATGTCTGATAACTCCTTGATCGCTAATTCTCGCCAGCATTTTGTCAACTATGATTACCGTTTGCAAAAGCTTACTACCATCAACGATGTGCTCAAACAATCACTTGTACCAAAGCACCTCTTATCTTGACCTACTTATAAATAACAACTTTTATCTTCGCTATCCTTTGACACTTTAGCATTTGCACTTTGGTAAAACTTCTCTAAAATACTAAAGCGACAATGATAAATGTAATAAGTATCTATTATTCAAACCTTTGCTCATTTAGCACCTTCCCTTTGCTGTTTATAATAAGACCTTAGACTATGACTTCACCTGCTTGGCTTGACGCCATAACCTTCAATAGCGCAGGCCTAATTCCTGCGATTGCTCAAGATCACACCTCAGGACGTATTTTGATGATGGCGTGGATGAACTCTGAGGCATTGCAATTGACGGCGCAAACACAAACGGCTGTGTACTACTCACGCTCACGTGCCAAACTGTGGCATAAAGGCGAGACCTCAGGTCATACGCAGCTCGTACACGATATTCGCCTAGATTGCGATGCAGACGTCATTGTCCTTAGCGTCACCCAGATCGGTGGTATCGCCTGTCATACGGGGCGCGAGTCATGTTTTTATCAGCGTTTAGATATGTCAGGAGCAGAGCCTAAATGGCAAAGCGTGGACAAAGTCATCAAAGATCCCGCTGCTATCTATAGTATAACGTTTGCTCATTCTACTGACCCTAAAACGATTGTCGCAAATGATCAAGATGATAGTAATTTGCAAAAAAACACCATCTTAACGCAACTAGATCAGGTCTTGGCTGAGCGTAAAAGTGCAAGCGCAGAGCACTCTTATGTTGCCAGTCTGCATGCTAAAGGATTAAATAAAATCTTAGAAAAAGTTGGGGAAGAAGCGATAGAAGCGATCATCGCTGCCAAAGATTTGGCGCACTGCGATAAAAGCCTCGACTCATCAGCATACGATAAAGCGCATAATGAGCTTGTATATGAGGTGGCTGATGTCTGGTTTCATACTTTGATTGGGCTATCTTGGTTCGATATAGAATCCAAGGCTGTACTCTCTGAGCTAGGACGCCGCTTTGGCTTATCTGGTATTGACGAAAAAGCATCGCGCTAACCTGGATAATGATAACCTCAGCATAACTAAATACTTTAGATGCTATAATGCAAACACGTTTTATTAGGACATAAGGATACGACTATGGGCAGTTTTTCTATTACGCATTGGCTTATTTTGTTAGTCGTGGTGGTGATTGTATTTGGCACCTCCAAACTTAGAAATGCAGGCAAAGATTTAGGCGGGGCGGTCAAAGGCTTCAAAGAAGCGGTCAAAGATGAAGATATCGAGCATCAAAAAAAGCACCGTGTCCTTGATCATGACGCCAGCACGCAACAGAATGATAGCGCAAATGTAGGAACGAGAGTAGACGAAGTGGCGACTCCTATTAGTACTGATAACGAGAACCCCAAAGTGTAAGAACCCTAAAGTATAAAAGGCTTGCTTGTGCTAACACTTGCCTTCAACCTGTGATGCTTGATTACTATGCTTAACGACTATGTTTGATATTGGATTCTCTGAACTACTCTTATTTGGCGTGATTGCTTTGATTGTTTTGGGGCCAGAAAAATTGCCACAAGCGGCGCGCACGGCAGGTCAATGGTATGGCAAATTGCGCCGTACGATATCAACGCTGCAATCAGAGATTGAAGCGGAGCTTGATCTGGCTGAAACGCGGCAACTGATGCAAAAAGAGCTGGCTAAAATCCGTGAGACAGAAGCGGATATGCGCCGCGAGATGGCAGAGATGCGCGGTAGCATGAAAGAGTTTGAATCGTCACAGAATAAAGATATGAGCGGCAAAGACGATGAAGTAGATGACGGTGTTACAGACGACATCAAGCCGTCTGTACCTAACCAAGCTGATTACAGCTACCACTCGCAAGATCAAGAAGCGCTAGCAA
>NZ_JBQQFC010000251.1:0-3671 GCF_052258445.1 Psychrobacter sp. T6-1 | reverse complement strand
TGGCAGTCGTGCCAAAACTCTGCCTCTATTGGCTCGATATGAGTGGCAATAAAGTCTTTAACTCGGTTATGCATCTCTTGACCGTGCTCACTGACGGCAAACATAGCCTTGGCTGTCGTTGTTGGTTTTTCTGTAGACGTTGTTGGCTTTTCTGTAGACATAATTATTTCCTTTTTCCTTGTGACGCATTATTTATGCAGGTTTATAGTTTGGTGTACGTACGTTTACTCTTTTTGATATGCTACATTTATAACATAGGCGCTACCAATAAACAGCAAAAAAGGCGCGACCGACTAGGACACGCCTTTACAAAACATACACAGTTAATGATGCTACTAGAGCTACTTTAAAATATTTAAGCGCTGATTGAGATCAAAACGCATGAGCGCGTCAGGCAATTTATCGATTGCCATTGTAAGGGTTGCTTCAGCCGCCTGCGCTAAACCTAGCTTCTCTGCCAATGTAGGCTTTTGACGAGAGTGTAGCGCGTAGACTTCATTGTCCTTCATCAGCTCAAGCAAGTAGCTGTCTGAGGTTTGTAGGCTATCAATGAGGTTAAGCTCGATTGCATCTTCACCATACCAGTGCTCACCTGTCGCTACTTTTTGTAGATCCAATTTTGGACGATAAGTGGTCACAAAATGCTTAAATAACTCATGAGTTTGCTCAAGCTCTTGTTGATATTTGACGCGGTCTTCGTCGTCATTTTCACCAAATACAGTCACTGTGCGTTTGTAGTCACCAGCAGTAAACATCTCGTAATCGACGTCATGGTTTTTAAGCCATTTATGAAAGTTTGGTAATTGCGATACCACACCGATAGAACCGATAATGGCAAAGGGCGCAGCGATAATTTTGTCTGCAACGCAGGTCATCATATAGCCGCCACTTGCCGCCACTTTGTCCACACAGACGGTCAATGTCAAACCAGCGTCCTTTAGGCGAGCCAATTGCGCTGCTGCAAGACCGTAACCATGTACCACCCCGCCTGGCGACTCTAAACGTATAACGACCTCATCGCCTTTATTCGCCGTGCTGATAAGAGTGCTAATCTCTTCACGTAGATGCTTGACAGCGCTGGCTTTAATATCGCCATCAAAATCTAATACAAAGACTTGCGTGCTTTTATCAGCATCTTTGTTTTTCTTCTTGGCTTTTGATTTTGCTTTTAGCGCTTGCTTAGCTTTTTTTGCCATGTTTTTTTTAAGTAGCTTGAGTGCCGCTTTGCCTTGCGTGGCTTCCATGAGATCTTCGCGGCGTTGTTCTTGCGCTTTATTAAGGTGGCGAACTTTGAGCTCAACAGGGTTCTTGGGAGGATTAAATAGCATGAACAGTATTCCTTTTTATAGTATAAATAATCTTATGATATTTTGATTGATAGCTATGAAGTCATTTTGATATGAGCGCATGAGTGCTGGTTTTCAAGCCAAGTAAATATATTTATCTGACTACCTCCACGGTAAATGACGCAAGTTTGAACCGTTAGCCTTTATCGTCACAAGTAGATTATCGCATCAGAGTTGTATAACAAAAACACATTAGGCATAATATGCGTTTGCACAAAACTTTCTACTACTAGCGCTACGGCTACTTATTTATGAGCCGTTTTAGTTGTGCTGACTCCTTTATTAGCTAATAATCCCATTTTTAGCACTATTGCCTTTGAATTGACTTGATAACTGGATAACTAAATATTATGACACAGAGCACTATGACGCACAGCGGCTACCGAGACGAATATTGCGGCGCCGTAACAGAGAGCTTACTTGAGCAAACCATCACTATCGTAGGGTGGGTACATCGTCGTCGTGATCACGGTGGCGTGATTTTTTTAGATATGCGCGACCGCGCAGGCATATTGCAAGTCGTCGTCGATCCTGATACGCCAGAGGCCTTTGCTACCGCAGATGCGGCCCGACCAGAGTATGTCCTCAAGATTACAGGACGCGTGCGTCGTCGTTACGAAGGTACTGAAAACGCCAATATGACTAGCGGTCAAGTCGAGCTACTTGGTAAAGAGATTGAAGTACTAGCCAAGTCTGAAACGCCGCCATTTCCGCTAAATGATGAGAACATGACGGTATCTGAGGATCTGCGTCTTAAGTATCGCTACCTTGATATGCGTCGCCCGCAAATGCAAGAGCGCATGGTGTTTCGCGCTAAAGCCACCTCAGCAATTCGTCGTTATTTAGACGATCATGGCTTTTTGGATGTTGAGACGCCTATTTTGACTCGTGCTACCCCAGAGGGCGCGCGCGACTACTTAGTACCGTCACGTACGCGTCCGGGCAACTTCTTTGCTTTGCCGCAGTCGCCGCAATTGTTTAAACAACTATTGATGGTATCAGGCTTTGATCGCTATTATCAAATCGCCAAGTGTTTTCGTGATGAAGATCTGCGTGCTGATCGTCAACCTGAATTTACTCAAGTGGATATTGAGACCTCTTTTTTAAACGAAGAAGAGATCATGACTATCAATGAAGGTCTTATCAAACACGTTTTTAAGACGATGATGGATATCGAGCTTGCTGATTTTCCGCGTATGACTTACGAGGAGGCCATGCGTGACTATGCGTCAGACAAGCCTGATCTGCGTATACCCCTCAAACTGATCGACGTTGCAGACTTGATGCAAAGCGTTGACTTCAAAGTATTCTCAGGTCCAGCCAATGATCCAAAAGGTCGCGTAGCCGCCCTACGTATCCCAAATGGCGCGTCAATCAGCCGCAAGCAAATCGATGCGTATACCAAGTTCGTGGGTATTTACGGCGCGCGTGGTCTGGCTTATATCAAAGTCAATGACGCAAACAACATAAACAATGGCGTCGATAAAGAGTCAGGTTTGCAATCCCCTATTATCAAGAACATGACCGATGACGTTCTTGCTAGTCTAATTGAACGTACTGGCGCTGAGAGTGGCGATATTATCTTCTTTGGTGCGGACAAAGCCAGTACGGTCAATGATGCGATGGGCGCACTACGTCAAAAGATCGGTCTTGATCTTGAAATGCAAACTTGTGAGTGGGCGCCGCTCTGGGTCACAGACTTCCCTATGTTTGAGCAGACAGACGATGGTCGCTGGACGTCAATGCATCATCCGTTCACTAAACCTAAAGGCTCTGTTGAAGAATTGAAAACCAACCCAGAGTCAGCGCTCTCAATCGCCTACGATATGGTGCTAAACGGTACTGAAATCGGCGGTGGCAGCCTGCGTATCAATACGCTTGAGATGCAACAAGCGGTATTTGAAGCGCTAGGAATTGATGAGCAAGAGGCTGAAGATAAATTTAGCTTCTTACTCGACGCGCTTAAGTTCGGTGCGCCGCCGCATGGTGGTCTCGCGTTTGGTCTAGATCGCCTGATTATGCTTATGGTAGGCGCAAGCTCTATCCGTGACGTCATTGCCTTCCCAAAAACTAAGACAGCTGACTGTCCATTGACCGAAGCACCAGCGCCTGTAGATCCTAAGCAGTTACGTGAGCTTGGTATACGCCTGCGTGAAAAAGTTCAGGCAGATACGGATAGACCTGCTCAATAGGGATTTGAGTCAAAACCACTACAATGATGTCAGGTTATGTGAACGCCTATGAATCCATATAATCTTTTTAAGTTCGTGCCGCTACCTGTACTACAAGTAGTGGCGCGCGCTGCTACATCAGTGGTTGTGCGAT
>NZ_JBQQFC010000250.1:0-3687 GCF_052258445.1 Psychrobacter sp. T6-1 | reverse complement strand
CGACTTATGATGAGACCATTGAGCGCTCGCTAAACGTGTTCGAAAAGGTCAATCGCGACATGCCAATTGACGGTCTCAACTGGTTCTTTGATCATGCTGAAACTATCTCACAGCGCAATATTGATCGTATCGCCGAGATGGGCGGCGGCAGCAGCAAATACGCCGCCCGTAAAGCAAATGCTCGATAGCGGCGTCAATGTCTCAGCAGGTACGGATGCCACCCGCGTGGCCTCTTATAACCCATGGGTATCACTCGCTTGGCTCATTACAGGCAAAACCGTTGGCGGCATGAAACTCTACGATCAAGACAATCTCGTTGACCGTGAAACCGCGCTACGTATGTGGACGGAAAAGGTCGCTTGGTTCTCTAATCAAGAAGGCGAGCGCGGTCGTATTGAAGTGGGTCATCTAGCCGACTTTATCGTGCCGAGCAAAGACTTCTTTAGTGTCCCTGACAATGAGATTCCGTTCTTGACCTCGAACCTGACGGTTGTCGGCGGCAAGGTCGTGTACGGTGATGGCGAGTTCTCAGATTATGACACGCCGATCCCGCCCGCTATGCCAGACTGGTCCCCTGCCAATCAGTACGGAGGCTACGGCGCTTGGGGCGAGCCTGAAGGCGCAGGCAAAAACTCCTTAGAGCCACTGATGAATCAAGCGGCGATGGCTTGCGGCTGTGCTAGCGCTTGTACTTTGCATGGACATAATCATGCCAAAGCATGGAAATCCAACGCACCGGTCTCGAACTTTAAAGACTTCTTTGGTGCTTTCGGGTGCTCTTGCTGGGCAGTTTAATAGTTAATTAGATAAATGATATAAAACCCCGCTAATCTTAGGCTTAGCGGGGTTTTTTGATGGATTCACATGTTTTTATTGTTCTAAAATGAAGAATAGTTAATTGCGATTAGTACTGTTTATCGTGCCTAATACAACGGTTATAATAGACCCATAGTTCAAACATACCATTATAAATAAAGGATAACTTATGAAAACTATCTATCATGCAGCAGACTCTCGCGGTAATGCCGATCACGGCTGGCTCAAAAGCCGTCACACTTTTAGCTTCGCTAACTACCATAATCCTGAGCGTATGGGCTTTGGTGCGCTACGTGTCATCAACGATGACTTTGTAACAGGCGGTCAAGGCTTTGGTAAGCACTCACACCGCGACATGGAAATCATCAGCATTCCGTTGTCAGGTAAGCTCGGTCATGGCGATAACATCGGTAACAATGGCATCATTGAGACCGGCGAGATTCAGGTCATGTCAGCAGGTACGGGTATCACGCATAGCGAGATGAATGGCGATGACAATGAGCCTGTTAAATTCTTACAGATTTGGGTCATTCCAAACAAAGGCGGCGTCGCTCCGCGCTATCAACAAGTGCGCATGGATGAAGACGCTAAGCACAATGCTTTTAACCAAGTACTCTCGCCAAACCCCGATGATGCTGGTGTCTGGATTCATCAAAACGCTTGGTTCCATATCGGCAGCTTTGATAAAGGCGTTACCGAAACCTATGACTTAAAAGAGGCTAACAATGGTGTTTATGTACTAGTGCTAGAAGGTCAAGTGACCATCAATGGTAGCACTTTAGATACTCGTGATGGCCTCGGTATTTGGAATACTAAGAGCTTCACGATGGATGCTGATGAGGACGCTCGCGTATTGCTAATGGAAGTACCTATGTAGTAAGTTGGCAGTAAAGCGGCAGTAAGTCAGCAATAAAACGGTATTAGATAACGAGTATATCTATACCGTTAGCGCCATTGTAGAATTTATAGTATGAATAAAGTTAACCGAGCAGAGTGATGTGTCAATAATAAGCTTAAAAGTAAATACGCAAAAATAGACGCCGCCATTCTGCTTTTGGCTGTATTCCTATCCGTCATTCGATAATAAGAGGTGAGTTATGAGTATTCAAACCCTAGAGCCGAGACTGGCAGACGTCGGCGGCATTCCTATCGCTAGATTACTACCTAATAAAGGCAAGCAGCCAATTGGTGCATGGTGCTTTTTGGATCATGCTGGCCCCGCTGATTTCGGTCCAGATGAAGCTGGTATGCAGGTCGGTCGTCACCCGCATATCAACTTGCAGACCTTTAGCTGGATGCTTGACGGCGAAGTCTTGCACAAAGACAGCTTGGGTAACGAGCAAGTCATTACCAAAAACCAAGTCAACGTCATGACCGCAGGCACAGGGCCTACTCGTGGCATCAGTCATACTGAACAAAGCGTATTCCCTGATACGGGTGGATCGCCTGATGCGTCGCGTGCGCTGAGCATGGTACAGCTGTGGATCGCGCTACCCACGGATCAAGAGATTGAGCCAAGCTTTCATCACTATCCAGAATTGCCGACGTGGACCGAAGACAGCGTCGAGATGATCCTTACGACGGGCAGCTATACGTCGGTGACGGGTGAGCGTTTCGAGGCGCCAACGATTCAGTACTCAAAAATGGTTGGTATCGATGTGTACTGGCAGGAAGATGGCGAAGTTACCTTGACGCTAGAGCCAGGATTTGAGTACGGTATCTTAGTCAACGAAGGCGAGATTGAATCTGAGGGCAAAGTCTGCCCACAAGATCAACTGCTGCGCTTTCAAGATCATGATGTCGCCAATAATGAAAGTATCAAATTAGTCGCCAAAAAAGGTACGCGGGTGATGTTCATCGGTGGTGAGCCTCTCAATAACCAAGTGCTGCTATGGTGGAATTTTGTCGCAGATAATAAAGAAGAGATTGAGCTTGCGATCAAAGACTGGAACAACGGTCACGAGCGTTTTGGTAATGTTGACTCAGATATGAAGCGTCTATCCGCACCAGAGTTGCCAGAAGGTTTTCAAGGCTAGTAGCAAAGGCAATTATAGAAGCGAGACAGTAAAGTAATCGGTAAGGCGAGACAAACTTATTGATTACCTTAGCTTTACAATTATAGTTACTGTTAAGTTATTTTACAAAAAGAGAGTACGGATATCATTACCGCTCTCTTATAATAGGCACATTATTAACTTGTATGGGTTGTTCAATGATCAACCATACTTTTTTATTCACATAAATTTTGGAGACAAATTATGTCAGACCTACAAACTCTACAACAGCTTATGGAAAAGCGTCGTTCTATTTACGGCCTAAGCGATCAGTTACCTGTCTCAAACGACGACGTTGTCAAATTGGTTGAGCATGCACTATTGCACGTACCCTCAGCGTTTAACTCGCAATCAGCACGTTTGGTTGTACTATTTGGCGAAGACCATAAAAAACTATGGGATATCACCGAAGAGACACTAAGAGTGATCGTCAATAACGAAGAGCAGTTTAAAGGTACTAAAGATAAAATCGCAGGCTTTAGAGCAGGCGCAGGTACAGTATTGTTCTTTGAAGACAAAGGCGTTGTCAGAGGCATGCAAGAAGCCGCTCCATTATATGCAGACAAGTTCCCAATCTGGGCGCATCAAACCAGCGCGATGCATCAGTATGCGATCTGGACGGCGCTTGCGAGCATCGAGATTGGCGCAAACTTACAGCATTACAATCCTGTGATTGACCAAAGAGTTGCACAAGAGTGGAACATCGCTGAGGACTGGGAATTGAATGCACAATTGGTGTTCGGTGCTATTGAACAGCCAGCTGGCGAAAAAGAGTTCAAGCCATTAGATGAACGCATGAAAGTATTTGGCGCATAAG
>NZ_JBQQFC010000249.1:0-3691 GCF_052258445.1 Psychrobacter sp. T6-1 | reverse complement strand
AGCGCAAGGGCGACTTGTTTGTATAGATTCTCACGCTCTTGTTTGATGACCTCTGGATCGTAGTCTTTGTGCGTCGCTGATGCCAGCTCCTGCGGTGATGGGATATCGAGCAGGCGCGCCGCTAACATAGGATCATCCACTGCAAGCTTAGGCAGGGTCGCCACCAGTGCTTGCAAGTAAATGTCAGGCTCGCTCTTAGCGTCACTATTGGGCAGTAATATACGATTGACCAGCATTTGCGTCACTTGCCAGCGGTTAAAACCATTGGTCTCATGTGTGAGCAAAAACGCTAAATCGGTATCTTGATAATTATAATTCAATTGCACAGGTGCGCTAAAATCGCGTAGCAAGGACACCACAGGGTTACTGCCTACATTGTCAAACACAAAGGTTTGCGCCGCTTGCTCAAGTAATAGCATACGCTCGCTAATGATCTCACCTGAGTCTTGATCAAACAAAGCCGTCGCAACCGGAATTGGCAAAGGCTTTGGCGCGTCAAATCCAGCGACATGGCGCGTCTGCTGACTCAAAGTAATAGTGAGCGTCTGCGTCTCGCTATCATAGTCTTGATGGCCAGACAACACAGGCGTACCGGGCTGACGATACCAGTCGATAAAATCCTCAACCTTACTATCAGTGATACTAAGCGCTGATAAAAAATCTTCTACTGTGACCGCTTGTCCATCATAACGGCGAAAATACTCATCAGTGCCTTGACGGAAATTATCAGCGCCGAGCATATTAGCAATCATGCGTACGATTTCTGCGCCTTTCTCATAAATAGTAGTGGTATAAAAGTTATTAATCTCAACGAAGCTCTCAGGACGTACAGGATGCGCGAGTGGTCCTGCGTCCTCTGCAAACTGATGCGCGCGCAGCATCGCTACATCATCAATACGCTGCACCGCACTTGATTGCTGATCGGCTGAGAACGACTGATCCCGGTATACAGTAAAGCCCTCTTTTAGACACAGCTGAAACCAATCGCGGCAGGTAATACGGTTGCCCGTCCAATTATGAAAATACTCATGAGCGATGACTGCTTTTACATTAAAGCTGCGCGCATCGGTTGTCGTTTCAGGACTAGACAATACGCAAGCGGTATTAAAGATATTGAGACCTTTGTTCTCCATAGCGCCCATATTAAACTGGCTCACCGCCACAATCATATAGCGATCTAAATCATAGGCGCGCCCATAATTGACCTCATCCCACAACATCGAGTCCTTTAATGCTTGCATACCGACATGACATTTATCAATATCATCAGACTTTGCGTACAACTCAAGGGTGACTTCTCGCCCTTCACTAGTTGTGAAATGATCGGTTAATACATCTAAGTTTGCGACAACGCAAGCGAACAGATAGCTTGGCTTATTAGTCGGATCTTCCCAAATAGCATAATGACGATCAGGCGCGCCTACGACTTCACCTTGTTCAATCAAATTACCATTGGCAAGCAATGTCGGATAACGCTTGTCTGCCTCTAGACGCGTCGTAAACACCGCCAGCACATCAGGTCGATCAGGATAATAGGTAATCTTGCGAAAGCCTTCTGGCTCGCACTGAGTGACGAACATGGTCTCACTACCCGTGCCTGCGATGTACAGACCCTCAAGCGCGGTATTGGTTTGCGGATGGATACGCACCTTTATATGCAAACTTAGACTATCTGGCGCATCTGTAATGGTCAGCTTACCGTTATTGATGCTATAACGTTCAGTAGCCAGCACTTTCCCATCGAGTTCAATGGTGAGCAGCTCAACGTCCTCACCATATAGCACCAAGTCGCCTTCGGTCTGACGATTCATAACCAGCGTACTTTCGACTGTCGCATGCTCATCAAATAATTGAATGTCCAAATTGACGGTCTCGACATCGAAGCTTAGGCGCTTATAGTCTTTTAGATGGATTTTGCTTGGCTCATGAAGGGGTACATCAGCCATCTCAGGGTTGATAATTTGGGGAGTATCAGCAGACATGGTCATTCCTATTATTAATTGTAGATTGAGAGTATTTTTGTTAGAGGTAGAATGGTTCGTTCAATTGAGTGACTTTACATTATTAGCTTACATTGATTTGATTTGCTAGATTTCAAGTTACGCTACTGAAAAACTTAAACTTAGCTTTAAGAGTCATCGATAGCTTTAAGTCGTATTATTAATTGGCTAATGCCATATAAAGTGATTTAATGGCAGAGTAGATTTTCATTTCATAAAAAGGCACTCTTATGACGCAGCGAAAAACAGAGCACTCAAACATCAGCCTGCCAATGCTTGTGGCTTACGTAGAGGAGCTGCTTCCAGAATTAGCATCAGAGGCGCCTGCTTTTGTTAGTACACAGATGTTATGGGTGGCAGAGGATAAAGCCGCACTTGCATCACTACAGACACAGCTTAATAAAGCATCAAACGATATCAAGTCAAAAAAAGACCATACTCATCTCTTAACCTTACCTGCACTTGATCAGCAGCAGATACACAAGCGTCATGAGCTGGTTTGTTTTTGGCTACCAACATTATCAGATGAGATGATACAGCACTATATCCCTTTATTAATGCGCTATCGTGATTTATATGCCGCTCACTTACTTATAGCTATTGATAGTACTATAGATTTGCGAGCTTACGGATTTACTCCTTTTGATATCGTTAATAAAGAGCAAACCCAAACCGTCAACCCAAGCAGATCTTTAAGTGCTGCTGTAGCTAAGCATACAATTACTTTATGGCAATTTAATCTTTATGATTATAAAGTTCTACCCAATTGGCTAAACAATAAGTATTGGGCCAATCCTGAGAACTGGGATAAAGGTCGCTGGTGATTAAATAAACGGTCTTTGTAATTACAGTAATGATACTTACATAAATTAACATGAGTTATATGATAAGTAGCAATGAGCTAAGTGGTATATTAAGTGGTTTTAAAAATAAGAATGTTATTTCAACTTTAGGAGATTTATATGTCAATCATTACTCACTCTACTCTCAATAGTCGTTTTGCGAAAGTGGCAACCTTAGCCGTATTATCAAGCGCTATAGCGATTACCTCAGGCTGTGCCACTAAAAGAGCAACCTCTGAAGTTGTTGTTGCACCCCTAGGTGTACCTAGCGGTCAGGTCGCTTATTCAGGTGCCGTTCTCGTTGACAATCCAGGTATGGTTGTTAGTGCTGCTGATAATTTGCAAGCCGTCGTCTATTTTGACTTTGATAGTAGCAACATCACAGCGCAAGCTGCTAGCGTACTCAATCAACACGTCAATTTGTTGAGCTCAAACCCAGCTGCTGGTGTCCTTATCGCAGGTCATACGGATGAGCGCGGTAGCCGTGAATATAACATCGCTCTAGGAGAGCGCCGTGCGGCGGCGGCTCGTGACTATCTAGCTAATCAAGGCGTTGCTATCAATAATATTCAAATTATTAGCTATGGCGAAGAGCGTCCTGCTGCTACTGGTATGACCGAGGCGGCCTATGCTCTAAACCGCCGTGCTGAGTTGTCTTACTAAATTTAAGTATAAGCTTGCATTAGCAAAAGAGCCTTGTTGAAAAAACACAACCCAGCAACCTTAGTACTGCTGGGTTTTTTGCGACTTTAAAGCATGCTATTCTCAATAGTACTCATACTCATACTCATACTCATGATCTTATCAACTATGCCCTTCTCACTATATAATTTAAGCTATATCCAACTC
>NZ_JBQQFC010000248.1:0-3702 GCF_052258445.1 Psychrobacter sp. T6-1 | reverse complement strand
GAAAAAGTAATCATGGACGCTATACACGACTTAAGCGGTAAAAAGACCATCATTATGATCGCCCATCGTCTAAAAACGGTGCAAAAGTGCGACATTATTTATTTGATTGATCAAGGAAAAGTAGTAGATCAAGGCACTTACCAAGAGTTGGTAGAGAACAATTCTCAATTTAAGAAAATGGCTGAACATGCTTAGAGATAAATAGAACTACAAAAGCATCAAATTATTTGCTTCAAAGTTGACAAATATTGGGGATAAAAGCATAAGAAATAAATAACTATCTTGGATAAACAAAATGCTAAAAATATATATAGTTTCACTAGAAAAGGATATGGAAAAAAGAAGAACTATATCTAACGCCCTAAATAAATATGATATCAAGTTTAGGTTTGTTAATGCTATATATGGGAAAGAGCTATCAGATAGTATATTAGATTTATATAGAGAAAAAAGTACAGCAGCTATTGTTGAAAGAGGGTTTCCAGCGACTGCTGGTGAAATTGGTTGTAGTTTAAGTCATCTTTTAGTTTATCAAGATATGCTGGATAGCAATATCAGATGGACATGCGTTTTAGAAGATGATGTTATTTTGGACAAAAGGTTCAAGGACTTTATTACTACCTTTTCAGATATTGAGTTAAATCCAAACATACTTTACTTGCTTGGTGGTCAGACTGATTTTAATAAGAAGATGATCGTTAAAAGTTTTAAGTATGTTACTACTATAGGGGGTCAAAAATTTTATAAAACAATTAAGAGCAATCCTTTTATCCACGGTAGCTGTTGCTACCTTATAAGTTTTGATTTAGCTAAAAGTATTATTGAATTGTCCAAAAATAATTTTATAGTCGCTGATGATTGGGAGTTCTTAGTGAATTTGAATATTATTGACAAAATATTCTTATCTGATTTTGTTGACCATCCTTCAGATTTTGCTAGTAGCAGCATACAAAAAGAAAGAGAGGTAGCATCAAAAAAAATCTCAGATAGTACGTCTGAGAACAGTGTTTTTGGTTTACGAGTTAAGAGATATATTAAGTGGCGTTTATGGTTAACTAAATGGCGGCTTAGGACGATAGCTTTAAAAATCTATAGGTACGTTGAGAAATAATAAACCTTATAGAGCATTTGATAATAAACACATCGTTAAAGTTAAATCATCAAATCATCAAATCAGCTATTAGTGGAGATATAGTAATGAGTACGCCTTTAATAAGTGTAGTCATACCAGTCTACAACAAAGAAGATTACCTAGAAAAGTGTCTCGACTCAGTGGTCAATCAAACCTACGCAGCGCTAGAGATTATTCTAATAAATGACGGTAGTACAGATAGATCTCCTATGATATGCAAAGAGTATGCTGATAGAGATAGTCGAATTAGATTTATAGACAAGGATAATCAAGGGGTGAGTATAACCAGAAATTTAGGTATTCACTCATCCAAGGGTGACTGGTTATACTTTTTAGATAGTGATGATTTTTTGGAGGTAGATGCTTTTGAGATTCTAATCAAAGCTGCAAAATCTACCAACGCTGATATTGTTTTTTTTGATTGTCGTCGTTTTAGACCAACTGATGTTGCTTTAGATAGAAAGCCTATAATCTATAAAGAATATACTGATCTTAAGTCATTCCTTGACGAAACTAATCTAAGCCCAGTATCAGCATGGTTGAATTTTTTTAGACGAGAAATCGTTTTAGAAAACAAAGTTGTTTTTAATAAAAATCTAAAGCATAACGAAGACGCTTTATTCGTGTATAGTTTATATTGTCATGCACAAAAAATTGTAGTATTGGATGAGGTGCTACATAATTTTGTTTTAGCGCCAAACTCAGTTAGTAGAAAACCTATAGAAATAAAGGTTTTGGAGGATAACTTGTTGTTTTTATCTGAGTTATGTAGATATGTTCGAAAATATGATTTAGTCGATGATTTTAAAAAAGAAATAAATTCTATATCTAGGTATATCTTTGTTTTGTCTGCTTACTTTGATGGTTTTGATAAGCATAAAGATGATATTCAACGTAGATTTAGAGAATTGTATTCAGTTAATAAAGATATTTTCTACACCAGATTTTCAAAGATTGCTAATATCAATATAAATATAATAATAAAATTGCTTAAAGCCAAGCATATATTAAAACGTACCAATTATCAGTCCTAATTTACCAAAGACGATTTATATTAAACTGTCTGTAGAACGTAGCACTTATTACTGAAGAGTTCTATGATAATGACTTGTTAATCGTTAATCGTTAATCGTAAGTGAATTAGAAGGCTATCTCTTTATAGGGGTTTTATATGAAAGATTGTTTTGAGCTTTTTCCTCAGCCTACTCAGACTAAAGATAATGGATCTCAGCGTTGCTGTCTGATAAAGCAGAAGTCTGCTAATCAAGAGTGTATTGACAAGGAGTTATGGTTTCTATATCCAGTTGGCATACCACTACCAAAAGATGACGACTGCGACGCTTACCTGCTTGCTACTTTACTGCCAGCGATGCAAGTGCAAGCTGATATTGTCGTCCATGGTAGTCTGTCTTTAGAGTTGTTATCTAATATCACCGAACTTCAGCATATTTGGAATAAATGGCTACCCAAGCAGTATCATTTAATTGATATAAAAGCGGATTCAACTCGAGAAAACGAAGCAATAATTGAAGGTGCTGTTTGCGCTTTTTCAGGTGGCGTTGATGCCCAGTTTACAGCCTATCGTCACGCTAAAGGTTTGGCAGGCTACAGTACGCGTAAGCTGCTTGCCGGTGTGTTTATACAGGGGTTTGATATACCTCTTAATGATAAGCAAGGGTTCGATAGCGCAGCCAAAATAGCCAGTACTGTCCTTAAAGACTTGAACATCGACTTGTTGCTGGTTAAGACTAATATTAGACAGCTATGGGATATCAATTGGGAGGACTATCATGCTGCTGCTATTGCGTCGGTACTGTGTGGACTGAAAAAGTATGCAGGCACTGGTCTCATTGGCAGTGGCGACTCCTATGATGTGCTGCTCAGTCCATGGGGCTCGCATCCAATGACTGATCCATTATTAAGCTCAGGCTCATTTAGAATTATTCATGATGGGGCAGGGTTCAATCGTTTACAAAAGCTGGAGGTACTTACAAAGTGGCAAATAGGGCTTGAGAACCTGCGTGTTTGCTGGGCAGGTGGCAAGCATGATAGCAACTGCGGCCGCTGTGAGAAGTGTGTTAGAACTCGTATGAACCTATTACTAGTAGGCGCTCAAAATCCTAAATGCTTTAGCACCCCTATTGAGCCCTCTGTTTTTAGCGGTATGATCTTGCATAGTGAAGCTATGTATATAGATTGGTTACTCATTCGTAATAAGATAATAGAAACAGGCAAAGGTCAGCAATGGTTGCCTCACGTTGAGCAAGTGCTTAAACGCAAGCCACTACCTAGATTAGAGAGACTATTACCTTTTGGCTCAAAGCGCCGAGAATGGGTTAAAAAGCTGCTAAGCAAAAATAATAGGAGCATCTCAAAATGAGATTTAATACGGTAAAAAAGCTTATTCCGCTTAGATTAAAACAGCGTGTAGCTGTTCATAGAAACAAAAGAGAAATGCCATTGCCACTTGGTCGCCGCTGTTTTATTTTCTTAGCAGCAGATTATGGCAACATCGGTGACATCGCCATCTCTTGTGCTCAAAGCCACTATCTAAAAAGCGTCCTGCCTGA
>NZ_JBQQFC010000247.1:0-3702 GCF_052258445.1 Psychrobacter sp. T6-1 | reverse complement strand
GCTTTTTTGGTTTTAGGCATTTAGATTTTCAAACAATATCTCATGCATTTAGACCTTATATTCTAACGCACTTAAACGTTTATCTTCACTGACTTGCTCCAAAATCGTCAGCTCTTCTTCAATTAAGGTGAGCATATCTTGTACATGTGGTAAGCGCTTGCTACAGGCAGTAATGCAGAACTCGATTCTATCGAGGTAGCTTGCAAGCGTAATATTCAGCGCTTGCCCATTGACCAAGATGGACGCCGGATACAGAGCTTTTAGCAAAGCGCCATTCCAATAGAGCTCTTTTTTGGAACCTGGTACGTTAGAGATAATCAGGTTAAAGGCTTGTTTTTTGGGGAATAAACCTGTGAGGGTGTTCAGCCCCTGCCAAGCATAGGCAATGGCGCTGTAGTTGATGACCTGCGCCTTATTCATACGACGAAAGCGGCGCTTGCCACTGTTCATACTGTCATGAATCAGTTGTAAGCGTTTGGCAGGGTCTTCTAAATGAGTACCTAGGTTTGCCATCAAAAACGATATTTGGTTGCCAGAGGCACTCTCATCTCCGCGCAGTGACATCGGCACAAAGGCGATCAAAGGTTTTTTCGGTAGTGCTTTTAGATCGAGTAAATAACGTCTGAGCGCACCTGAGCAAACTGCAAGCACCACATCATTAACGCTGATATCAAATTGCTCAGCTATAGTCTCAAAGCGGCGTATATCATAAGACTGCGCTGCAATACGGCGCGAGGCTGAGATACGGTGGTTAAGAATGCTCTTTGGCGCGTCAAAAGTGCCGACATAATCCTCATCACCGCTGTGCTTAAAATTGTCCATAAGCTCTGTAAATACAGGCTTGATGGTTGATAGCTGCTCTTTGATTATGCGCCTAGTTGAGGGCACCTCTGAGATGAGCTTATCTTTATCATTGCTGCGCGTAACCATCGACCATATAGGCAAAGATACTGGGTCATTTGGTGATTGAGACAAGGTCTTTTGCACAATGCGCATCGCTGCAATACCATCAACCAATGAGTGGTGAATCTTGATGTATAAAGCAAAACGGCCAGGCTGTCCTTCAGACTCAGGCAAAATACCTTCGATTACATGACATTCCCAAAGCGGCATGGCGCGATCAAGTAAGCGGCTATGCTCTTTTGAAACGTACATAAGTAGCTCGCGGACGCGGCCAGGGCTTGGTAGAGCAACGTGACGAAAATGATGCTCGACATCGAACTCATCATCCTCTTTCCAAAACAGCAAGTTCTCTAGTACCTGATTAAAAGGAAAGCTTGGCGGGACGGTTGAGGTTTGCATTTGCTGCACAAGGTTATAGACAAAGTCACTGTCTGAGTCTTGCTCATCCTCTGGCAATTCAAATAAAAATAAACCACCGACATGCATCGGCTGTCGGCGCGACTCTAAAAGTAAAAACAACTGGTCGACGGCTGTCATTAGTCGCATGATAAATCCTTTTATGGCGATAGGTAATAGGCTATAGCGTTATGATAACTATAGCGTAAAAATAGTCAAACGGGTATAGATAAAAAAGTAGCTAAGGGTCACACATCGTTGCTTAAAAAGTAATAGTGACACGATAAATATCGGCTTTTGCTATGATTAAGCGCAGCTTAAAACAAAATGCTATTATAACAAACTTGCAAGCACGTACCGCTGGTAATTATTTACTTATGCGTTTTATCTTTGCTTTGATTTTTACTCTTATTATCAGGTCGTTTTTATGATGCAGCTGCCATACAGTTTTGCCAAACGTCATCAGCTTTTGATCATGCTAGCCATTGATCCTCAGTTACCGCCAACTTTGGTACTGACCAAAGCTACGCCTTTGTCTGCGATTAATGAAGCCATGCGTTTTTTGCAGCAGCAGGGCGTGCGTAGCATACCGACTTACGAGAGTATCGATAGCGACAACTTTGAAAAAAGACTCAATGCGGTTTATGCCAATAATACTGGTGAATCACAGCACATCGCCGCAGGTTTGGAGGATCATCCTGATCTTGATAGCTTGGCTGATAGCGTCCCTGAAACCGAAGATTTGATGGACTCTCAAGACGATGCACCGATCATTCGCCTGATTAACGCACTGCTTTCTGAAGCCATTCGCTTGAGCGCCTCAGACATTCATATCGAAACCTTTGAGAAGCGCTTGGTCGTTCGTTTTCGCGTCGATGGCGAGCTCAAAGAGATTATTACCCCAAAACGGCAATTAGCGCCGCTTTTAGTCTCACGTATCAAGGTTATGGCCAAGCTTGATATCGCCGAAAAACGGGTGCCGCAAGATGGTCGTATTAGCTTGCGCTTAGCAGGACGCGAGGTCGATGTGCGGGTATCCACCCTGCCATCAAGCTTTGGTGAGCGCGTGGTCATGCGTCTGCTTGATAAGCAAGCAGGACGATTAAACATGACCTATCTGGGGCTCTCAGATAATGACTACAGCGAGCTTAAACGGCTGATTCATCGCCCGCACGGTATTATCCTCGTCACAGGACCGACCGGTTCGGGTAAGACAACGACGCTATATTCAGCGCTCACTGATCTAAACGATCAGACGCGTAATATCTTGACCGCAGAGGATCCTATTGAGTTTCAATTGGACGGTATTGGGCAGACGCAGGTCAATAGCAAAGTCGATATGACCTTTGCCAAAAGCCTGCGGGCGATGCTACGCCAAGATCCTGATGTGGTGATGGTCGGTGAGATCCGTGATATTGAGACCGCTGAGATTGCGGTACAAGCATCACTTACGGGGCATTTGGTGCTCTCAACTCTGCATACCAATACCGCGATTGGCGCGGTCACGCGTTTGCAAGACATGGGCGTTGAGCCGTTCTTATTATCATCATCTTTAATTGGCGTAGTGGCACAGCGCCTGGTTCGTACGTTATGCACCCACTGTCATACATGGCAGGCAGCTGACAGTGAGCAGGCCAAACTCTTTAATGAGATTGACATAAGTTTAAGCGTGCCTGATGGCGTCATTAGCTTACCAAAACCTGTTGGCTGTGATAAATGCAATCAGTCTGGCTTTAAGGGACGTACCGCGATATATGAAGTGGTGCCTGTCGATGATGCACTACGCCGAATGATCCATAGCAATACTGCAGAGTATGCGCTGGAGTCTTACGCCCGCCTGCAAACGCCATCGATCCGCGCAGATGGTTTGCACAAAGTAATAGCAGGGCGGACAACGTTAGAGGAGGTATTGCGAGTGACCAAAGAGAGTGCATCTACTGATGAGGGTTTGTTGGTATAAAATAAGCAGGCAAACGCGCCCATCTATTCAGCGCGTTTTATAATTTTGCCAAGTAGCTTAGCTTAGATTATTTGCTTGATTTGGACTGCTTAACTTAAAGTGCCTAGCTATAGAGCTATAGAGCTATAGAGCTATAGAGCTATAGAGCTATAGAGCTATTTTGCAGCGATACATTCGATCTCAACACTAGCGCCTGCTGCTAGATCCGCTACGCCAAAAGCGGAGCGCGTAGGATAAGGTTTGGCAAGCTCAGCTTTATATACCTCATTAAAATCAGCAAAATCATCCATATCTGTGAGCATAGCTAGACACTTAACGATATCTGATTTTTGATAGCCATACGTTAGCAAGGTCGTGTTGATATTGTTCAAGGCTTGCTTGGTCTCAGCTTTGATACCGCCTTTGACCAGCTGACCGTCTTTAAAGCCGATCTGACCTGACAT
>NZ_JBQQFC010000246.1:0-3704 GCF_052258445.1 Psychrobacter sp. T6-1 | reverse complement strand
TCGTTTTGCGTCTGATGAGTAAGCAGACCATTGACCGCATCTGTCTCTGGCAAATGATGCGTCTGCACCTCAAACCCTGCTTGGTTTAACTGCTCAGCGGCTACTCTTAGACTCTCCTTTGCTTCATCATTATTATGACCAATCATCACAATATGCCCGGGCATACCTTTTAACAGCTCGCTTTTGGCAACCAATCCGACCGCTTTGATAGCCGTTTTGCTGGCATCAAAGGCTACCATATATGAGCGTGGCTCCTTGTAAGCTTCTGAGCAAATCAAAATTGGAATGCTAGAGGCACGTGCTACCGTCTCGATTTGACTACCGATATTGATTCGCGCGTTTTTGTGATCCTCACCGCGTCGTCCCATGACGATAGCGCGGTTGTCTTCTTTGAAATGCTCGATAGCAGATAGCAATTTGCCGCGGCGCTGATAAACCTTAATTTGGACATCAAAGCTGCTTTGTATATGGCTTTTGGCATCTTGTACTAGAGCATTGCTGTAGCTATTGACAACTCTTGCCCGCTGCTCATCTAAATGCGAGAGCTCTTCTAATAGAATCTGGCGACTGTCGAGTCCTATCGCGCCAGATAGGTCGCGCCGTTTGGATGCAGGCACTTCGGTCACATTTAATAAGGCTACAGGCAAATTTAGGCGACTGGCGTACCATGCGGCGTAGTCACTGACGGAACCTGTGACTGCTGAGCCATCGACACAAGCTAGAATATGCTGCTGGGTCATCATCACTTCCTCCTAAGATTAAATAAAAGTAAGGTATATATAGAGTCTACCAAGTTTATGAGCCTTATAGTCAAGCTTAGCAAATTAAAACATTAGGCTCACCTCAAATGGTTAGTACGCTTAAGATTATAGATCCAATAGTAAAACGCTAGCTTGTTTTGAGAAGAATAAACGCCATTAAAATGGTGATGCAAACACAAAACTAACTATAGGAAGTTATTATGAATAATACCAAGAAAGCTGAGCCACTCAGAATAGATATTGTCTCCGACGTAGTCTGTCCTTGGTGCGTTATCGGTTATCGTCAGCTAGCGCAAGCACTTAAGCAGACCAATACTGAGCATGAGATATACTGGCACCCGTTTGAGCTCAATCCTAACATGCCAGCCGAGGGCCAAAACTTACGTGAGCACATTATAGAAAAATACGGCTCGACCAAAGCACAATCTGATGCCAGCCGTGAGGCGATGACTCAAGCAGGTCGCGAGGTTGGTTTTGAGTTTAACTTCAATGATGATACGCGTATGCATAATACCTTTGATCTACATCAGCTACTGCACTGGGCGGAGCAGCAAGGACATATGCACGAGTTAAAACAAGCACTATTCGTCGCCCATTTCACTGACGGCCGTAATATCTCTGACATCACGGTGCTTGCAGATATAGCGGCAGAGACTGGGCTGGATCGTAGCGAAGCACTGGCGGTACTAGAAGACCAGCGTTTTGCTAAGGAAGTACGAGCAGCAGAGCAACATTGGCAGCAGCAAGGTATCCAAAGCGTGCCAGCGGTAATATTTAATGAGCGTCATTTGGTCAACGGTGCGCAAGGAGAGGAAAGTTTTACTAGCATTTTGCAGCAACTGGCTGATATGGCGGAATAAATCGACTTAAATGAACGATTTTACAGCAACGAGCGATAAAACTAGAAACGCCGCTTCTATATAGGAGCGGCGTTTTTGTGCTGACGTGATTTAATTCATAATAAATAGTGTCTTAAAAATGAATCACCGTACGAATACTCTCACCCTTATGCATCAGATCAAAGGCTTCGTTGATATCTTCTAATGGCATAGTGTGGGTAATAAAGTCATTTAATGGGATATCACCTTGCATATAACGATCGACGTAGCCTGGTAATTCTGAACGGCCTTTGACGCCGCCAAATGCTGAACCTTTCCAGACGCGACCAGTCACTAGCTGGAATGGACGGGTTGAAATCTCTTGCCCTGCGCCTGCGACCCCAATGATGACCGACTCGCCCCAGCCCTTATGACAACACTCCAGCGCTGAGCGCATGACATCGACATTACCGATACATTCAAACGAGTAATCTACGCCGCCATCGGTAAGCTCAACGATAATGTCCTGAATAGGATGGTCATAGTCTTTTGGATTGATGACATCTGTTGCGCCTAATTTTTTGGCCAGATCAAATTTGCTCTCATTGATATCAATCGCGATGATACGGCGCGCTTTTGCCATTTGAGCGCCAATAACGGCTGATAATCCGATACCGCCAAGACCAAAGATAGCGACGGTAGAACCTTCTTCGACTTTTGCCGTATTCATAACCGCGCCCATGCCGGTGGTCACGCCACAACCTAGCAAGCAAACTTTTTCTAACGGTGCGTCTTTGTCCACTTTGGCCAACGAAATCTCTGGCAAGACGGTATATTCTGAAAAGGTCGAGCAGCCCATGTAGTGATAGATAGGTTCGCCGTCTTTGTAAAAGCGCGTCGTACCATCTGGCATCAGACCCTTGCCTTGAGTCTCACGTACGGCTGAGCATAGATTGGTTTTGCCTGATCGACACATTTTGCAGACGCCGCACTCTGCAGTGTATAAAGGAATAACGTGATCGCCGACTTGGACGCTGGTCACGCCTTCACCGATCTGTTCAACGATACCGCCGCCTTCGTGACCTAAGATAGCTGGGAACACGCCTTCTGGATCTTCACCAGATAAGGTAAAGGCGTCAGTGTGGCAGACGCCACTGGCGACGATTTTTACCAACACTTCGCCTTTACGTGGCAGCATAACGTCTACTTCTTCAATAGATAGTGGCTCATTTGGGCCCCAAGCGATGGCGGCTCTTGATTTAATAAATTCATCTGACATAGTTGTCTCTCTTTTTAATTAGTTTTATCGGTTATTGAGCACAGACCTATTCATCTTATAGTGCTGACTTAGTAGAGGCAAGCGACAGCTGAACCTGTCTGTGAAGCATTAAACTTTACACTAACTATTATAGTCGTTTCTGCCATGATAACAATGTGCTATATTTACAAATATCTTTTACACAGTGGTAATAATCATGCGCTGGGATGGCATTAGTGAATTTGTTTACGTCGCAGAATACGAAAGCTTCACACGTGCTGCAAAAGAGTTGGGCATCTCAACCGCGCAAGTCAGTCGGCAGATAAGCGCCTTAGAGAAGCGCCTCAGTATCAAATTGCTATATCGCACAACGCGTAAGGTAACACTGACTGAAGAAGGCCGCGTGTTTTATCAGCATTGCCGCAGCGTGCTCGATGGCTTGGATGCCGCTGAGCAAGCAGTAAGCAACTTACAATCAAAACCCCAAGGCAGGATTAAACTGACCGCTCCTGTCACTTATGGCGAGCAGCAATTATTGCCACTGGTCAATGACTTCATGGTGCAATATCGTGATATCGAAGTGACGGCATTTTTGAGTAATCAAAAAATTGACTTAGTAGATGGCGGCTATGACTTGGCAATTCGTATTGGCAAATTAAGCGACTCAACCATGATGGCAAAAAAACTTAGCCGTCGTACCAACTTCGTCTGTGCCGCACCCGCTTATCTTGAAAAATACGGCACTCCTCATGCTCTGTCCGAGCTAAGCCAACATAACTGCTTACTTGGCACTCGTGACTATTGGCATTTTATAGATTTTAAAAAAACAGATTCTAGAAAAGACGCTGATAAAGAAAAAAACCTGCG
>NZ_JBQQFC010000245.1:0-3727 GCF_052258445.1 Psychrobacter sp. T6-1 | reverse complement strand
TCTAGTACAGGTATACAGACCTCTTCGGTTGCGCCAGGATAGACCGTTGACTCATAGACGACGATATCGTCAGACTTGAGCAAGCCACCGATAGCCTCTGATGCCTTAATCAAAGGTGTGAGATCAGGCTGTTTATAGTCATCAATAGGAGTTGGTACCGTTACGATAAAGAAGTTACAGTCTTTTAATGCTTGAATGTCTGAGCTATAGCTTAGATGCTTTGCTTGAGAGAGCTCTTCTTTACTAACTTCCAAGGTATGATCTGTCCCTGCCTGTAATGATGCAATACGACTTGCATTGATGTCGAAGCCAATCACCGAATGCTGCTTACCAAATTCAACGGCTAATGGCAAGCCAACATAGCCAAGACCAATGACTGCTATTTTTAGGTTATTGGTATCGAACATAACTTTCCTTAGACTAATTTTAATAGAATATAAATAACAAGACATCAACGCATACTCAACTAATGTGAGTATATATTAAATATCGATTTATTTTATGGCGAATGCTTGCTTGGTAAGCTTTATTTATCATTACCATAAGCATAGTTGTAATGATAACTATATTTGCTCATAAGCCCTTGTTTGACATCATTGAGGACGATACCATCTACCTGAACATTAGCCTTGTTCATTTGTTTGACCGCATAAACCAATTGCCCCTCTATAGACTGATCGTATCTAGTGACCATCAGCACTTTATCCGCGTATTGCGATATAATCATAGCATCTGAAGCTGCTAGTACTGGCGGCGAGTCTATAACAATATAGTCATAGTGTGCATTAAGCTCAGTCATTAGCGCACTGAATTTGTCACTAGATAGTAGCGAAGCAGGATTATGGGGCTGCTTACCTCTGGGTATAAAGTCTACATTATCCAATGTCGTAGGATGAACGATATCTACTAGTGCATGGCTATCTTGCTGGAAGTAATCTGCGAGGCCATTGTCTTGACTCATATTGAATACTTTGTGCAGCTCGCCCAAGCGCATGTCTGCATCGATAATCAATACTTTTTTGTTCAGTTGTGCGAACACTTCAGATAAGTTAGATGAGATAAAAGACTTACCGACTCCAGGACTCTCACCCGTGATCAAGATTACCTTTGCACGCTGACCTGCTCTACCCTCTTTTGGCATACCAAACATTAGGCTGGTTCTCAGACTCTTAATAGCTTCGTAGCTTAAGCTATTGCTATCTGTATGTGCTAACAGACGGCTAGGTGACTTACTGCCTTTGTTTAATCGAGTCAGTAACGGTGAGCGCGGAACAGTCGCGACGACTGGTACGCCCGTTCTCGACTCAAGGCGCTCGGGATCTTTGACAACGTTTCGTAGCATATTTTTCAGTATTACAGCCATAATGCCAAGCAATAATCCTGTTAACGCCGCTATAAATATGATTAAAGATTGCTTAGGCGCAATAGCACGATAGGTGTTGATAGGTAGATCAATAATACGTGCAAAACCTACTTGACCCGCTTTTGCTATCTTAAGCTGCTGATAGTTTTTGAGTAGGTTTAAGTAAATCTCCCTATTGATACTGACGTCTTCTGAAAGTTGCAAAAACTCTCTTTGAATCTCAGGTAAATTCCCTATTCGACTATCTATCGTTTGTATTCTACTCTGTAGCTCTGCTATTTGATCATTAATCTGAATGACTAGTGGATGCTCTTCAGTATAATACGTCGTTAGATCTGCTTTTTTGAGTCGTAGCTCACTGAGCTGACTATCGATACGTGCATTCTCTGCTAACAGCAACTGTGCTTCTTGACCAATATCTATCGTATTGTTCTGGGTACGGAACTCATTAAACGTTGCCTCAGAGTTTTCAAGCTTTTGCTTAAGATCTGGTATTTGTGTTTCGATAAATTCGAGTGTTCTCGTGGTTTCCTCTGAACCGCGCGAATTATTTTGTTCCATATAGGACAATACAATTTGTCGCAAGATACGGCTGATTTGATCTTGATTTGACCCAATCATCGTCAGCTCAATAATACCGGTATCACCACCAACCTCTGCTACGGTCAAAGCACCATTAATGGCATCGGTTGTATTCTGTAAGGATCTTTTAGTGATCGAAATAGGATGCTCATTAGATGGCAAATCATTAACAACGATATCGATAATACCTTTTGTACCTTTGAACCGATACGTCTTATCGAAGTCTCCCTCAAAAATGTCCAAATCATTACTTAAAATAAAACCAGTCGCTGATCTACTTAAAGTAAAAGATTTATCTAAGTAGTCTTCTGATACATCAAATTGGCTGATCTGTGCTTTGCCATCGCTAGTCGCTAATAGTACGCTTTTGGGTAGGTTCTCTTGTGTATAAGAGCGATTGGTGACAATTTTATCTATAGCATCTACAGTAGGATCGCTCAAGGCAATAGACAGATTAAGCGAGTTGACCACAGGGGTAAGTACCATTCGAGACTTGATAAGCTCAGCTTCTGTCTGTGCAGGACCTGCTTCTGATGATACCAAATCTGAGACGTTAGCGCCGAGCGCTGTTATACCGTTAGAGCCGGACTCAATTTGAATCAAGGCGTCCGATCTAAAGGTTGTTGTTTCATAACGGCTATATAGGACACCTATTAATAGACCTAACAAGGCAAAAAATAGAATAGTTTTCCAGCCACGCAGTATCGAAAATGCGAGCGCTAATAGATCCACATCATTCTTGGCTTCCATATCAGGCTTTGATAGGTTCTTTGAATCTGAAGTCATAACTTTATGTTCATCATTTAGGTTTAATAGTTGAATGCTAATTATTTGTCAGTATCATTTAAATGATCTTGTCCGTCCAAGTCTCAAGACTACTCATGATATCTTGTCTTGCGGTCTCAAACAAAGAGATATCGTGGCGATAAGGATCCGCAATATCTTTGTCATTCCAATGACCTATCTTAAAAGTCTTGCCGCGGCAATGCGGCCAGCGCTCTTCTATCCACTTCGTCTGACTGTCTGACATGGTAAAGATAAGATCTGCTTTCATGACTAGATGCTCATCTATCTGCTTTGCAATATGATCTGACATATCTATGTTATATGGCGTCATCACTTGCTGCGATTTTGGATCTACAGCATTACCAACGAGCGCTCCAAGACCTGCTGACTCGATATGCTTTTGTGGGAACTGATCTTTTAATAGTGCCTCTGCTATAGGACTACGACAAATATTACCTACACAAACGACTAAAATATTCTCAAATGCCATACTAAAACTACCTAAATTTTATCAGATATATATTACAAGTTTGAAAGGCTTCTAATAGCAGAAGTGGATGGTAATAGTGAGCTAAGCACACGGTTCCAACGCGTCAAACCTGTAGGATCAACATAGAGAATATCATTGGGCTGCATCTCGAAGCGATTGGCAAGGGCAAAGTTGGTAATAGTTTGCATGTCTATGTAATAGATATTGGTACGCCCATATCCTGGATTATCTCGAACGACATATATTTTGGCAGCATTAGCCGTAAAGGAGTTAAGACCTTGTGACTCACCCAAAACCTGAGCTAAGCTTAATCCTTGTTCTAGTATTGGTACTGGCGCAACTTGACCAAACTCGCCTAACACATAGACTTGGTTGCGGCTTTGGCTATTAACATGAACAGAGTCACCATCTTGTAAGTATATCTGGTTGCCTGATGCGCCTATTTGACGCAAATCTTGCAAGCCAATGTTGTAGTTGCGACCGTTGCGATTAAGTACAATACTATT
>NZ_JBQQFC010000244.1:0-3728 GCF_052258445.1 Psychrobacter sp. T6-1 | reverse complement strand
TCTAGTACAGGTATACAGACCTCTTCGGTTGCGCCAGGATAGACCGTTGACTCATAGACGACGATATCGTCAGACTTAAGCAAACCACCTATAGCCTCTGATGCTTTGATCAAAGGTGTGAGATCAGGCTGTTTATAGTCATCAATAGGAGTTGGTACCGTCACGATAAAGAAGTTGCAGTCTTTTAATGCTTGAATGTCTGAGCTATAGCTTAGATGCGTCGCTTGAGAGAGCTCTTCTTCATTAACCTCTAATGTATGATCTGTCCCTGCCTGTAATGATGCAATACGATTTGCATTGATATCAAAACCAATCACCGAATGTTGTTTGCCAAATTCAACGGCTAATGGCAAGCCGACATAGCCAAGACCAATGACTGCTATTTTAAGGTTACTGGTATCGAACATAACTTTCCTTAGACTAATTTTAATAGAGTATAGATAATGAGACATCAACACATACTCAACTAATGTGAGTATAGATTGAATGTTAATTTATTTCATGATGAATGCTTGTTTGCTAAACGTTATTTATCATTGCCGTAAGCATAGTTGTAATGATAACTATATTTGCTAGTCAGACCTTGTTTGACATCATTGAGGACGATACCATCGACTTGAACATTAGCCTTGTTTAGCTGCTTGACGGCATAGACCAGCTGTCCCTCTATAGACTTATCGTATCTAGTGACCATCAGTACTTTATCCGCGTATTGCGATATGATCATGGCATCTGACGCGGCTAGTACTGGCGGTGTGTCTATAATAATATAATCATAGTGCGCATTAAGTTCCGTCATTAGTGCACTGAATTTATCACCAGATAGTAGCGAAGCAGGATTATGGGGCTGCTTACCTCTAGGTATAAAGTCTACATTATCCAATGAGGTAGGATGAACGATATCTACTAGTGCATGACCGTCCTGCTGGAAGTAATCCGCAAGGCCATTATCTTGACTCATATTGAATGCTTTGTGCAGCTCGCCCAAGCGCATGTCTGCATCGATGATCAATACCTTTTTATTCAGTTGTGCGAACACCTCAGACAAGTTAGATGAAATAAAGGACTTACCCACCCCAGGACTCTCACCCGTAATTAAGATTACCTTTGCTCGTTGACCTGCTCTACCCTCTTTTGGCATACCAAACATCAGGCTCGTTCTTAAACTCTTAATAGCTTCGTAGCTTAAGCTATTGCTATCGGTATGTGCTAACAAACGGCTAGGCGACTTACTACCTTTGTTTAATCGAGTCAGTAACGGTGAGCGCGGAACAGTCGCGACGACTGGTACGCCCGTTCTTGATTCAAGGCGCTCGGGATCTTTGACAACGTTTCTAAGCATATTTTTCAGTATCACAGCCATAATGCCAAGCAATAATCCTGTTAACGCCGCTATAAATATGATTAAAGATCGCTTAGGGGCAATAGCACGATAGGTGTTAATAGGTAGATCAATAATACGGGCAAACCCAACTTGACCTGCTCTAACTATCTTAAGCTGCTGATAGTTTTTGAGTAGGTTTAAGTAAATCTCCCGATTGATACTGACGTCTTCTGAAAGTTGCAAAAACTCTCTTTGAATCTCAGGTAAGTCCTCTATTCTAGTATTAACGCTTTGCACTCTACTTTGCAGCTCTGCTATTTGATCATCAATCTGAATGACTAGTGGATGCTCTTCAGTATAGTAAGTAGATAAATCTGCTTTTTTGAGTCTTAACTCGCTCAGTTGACTATCAATTCGAGCATTTTCTGCGAGCAGTATGCTTGCTTCTTGTCCAATATCAATGGTGCTATTCTCTGTACGAAAGGTATTAAATGTCGCTTCAGAATCCTCAAGCTTTTGTTTGAGATCTGGAATTTGAGTTTCCATAAACTTTATGGTTCTAGTGGTTTCTTCTGAACCGCGAGAGCTGTTTTGATCCATATAAGACAGGATAACTTGTCTTAACACACGGCTGATTTGATCCTGATTGCTACCTATCATAGACAACTGAAGGATACCTGTGTTAGCACCAACTTCAGATACTGTCAGAGCGCCGTTTATCCCATCCGTAGTATTTTGAAGGGACTGCTTGCTAATGTTAATAGGATGATCGCCAACAGGCAAATCACTGACATTGATCTCTATAAAGCCGCGAGTACCGTTGAAACGATGAGAGGTATTTAACTGACCCTTAAAGGTATCGAGCTCATTGGTTAAAGTAAATCCAGTGCCTGATCTGACTAGGGTAAAAGACTTATCAAGATAATCCTCTGAGACGTCAAACTGACTGATTTGTGCGGTACCATCACTAGTGGCTAATAGCACACTTTCAGGTAAGTTTTCCTGAGTATAACTTCGATTGGTTCGGATTTTGTCGATTGCACTTACCGTGGGATCACTCAAACGTATAGATAAATTAAGAAAATCAACGACAGGCTTTAACACCATGCGCGATTTTATCAGTTGCGCTTCTGTTTCAGCAGGACTTGCTTCAGGTGGTACCAACTCTGAGATGCTTGAACCAAGCGCTGAGACGCCTCCAGATGTGGCTTCAATCTGTATTAAAGCATCAGACTTAAAGGTCGTCGTCTCATAGCGACTGTACAGAACGCCTATCAGCAAACCTAATAATGCAAAAAACAATATGGTCTTCCAGCCGCGTAGTATAGAAAATACGAGCGCTAGCAGATCTACGTCATTATTAGATTCTGAAGTAGATTTTGATAGGTTTTTTGAGTCTGAAGTCATAACTTTAAGTTCATCATTTAAGTTTAATAATTGTATGCTGATTATCTATCGGCATCACTTAGCTAATTTTATCGGTCCAAGTCTCAAGACCGCTTACGATATCTTGTCTTGCAGTCTCAAATAACGAGATATCATGACGATAAGGATCCGCAATGTCTTTGTCGTTCCAGTGCCCTATCTTAAAGGTCTTACCGCGGCAATGCGGCCAGCGCTCCTCTATCCACTTCGTCTGACTGTCTGACATGGTAAAGATAAGGTCGGCTTTCATCACTAGATGCTCGTCTATCTGCTTAGCAATATGATCTGACATATCTATATCATATGGCGTCATGACTTGCTGCGATTTTGGATCTACAGGATTGCCAACGAGCGCTCCAAGACCTGCAGAATCAATGTGCTTTTGTGGGAACTGATCTTTTAATAGTGCCTCTGCTATAGGACTACGGCAAATATTGCCCACACAAACGACTAAAATGTTATCAAATGCCATACTTAAACCACCTAAATTTTTATCAGATATAAATTACAAGCTTGAGAGGCTTCTGATAGCAGAAGTAGACGGTAATAATGAGCTAAGCACACGATTCCAACGCGTCAAACCTGTAGGATCAACATAAAGGATGTCATTGGGTTGCATCTCAAAGCGATTGGCAAGGGCAAAGTTAGTAATAGTTTGCATGTCTATGTAATAGATATTAGTACGCCCATATCCTGGATTGTCTCGCACTACATATATTTTGGCAGCGTTAGCGGTAAAGGAGTTAAGACCTTGTGACTCACCCAAAACCTGAGCTAAGCTTAATCCTTGTTCCAGTATAGGTACTGGTGCAACTTGACCAAACTCGCCTAACACATAGACTTGGTTGCGGCTTTGGCTGTTGACGTGGACAGAATCACCATCTTGGAGGTATATCTGATTACCTGATGCGCCTATTTGACGCAAATCTTGCAAGCCAATGTTGTAGTTGCGACCGTTGCGATTAAGTACAATACTATT
>NZ_JBQQFC010000243.1:0-3731 GCF_052258445.1 Psychrobacter sp. T6-1 | reverse complement strand
TTAGCCGTTGGTGAAGCCATTACTAATATCGCAGGCGCGCGTATCGCTCAGCTATCTGATATCACTATGTCAGCGAACTGGATGGCGGCATGCGGTGATGACGCGGAAGATGCCGCATTATTCGACGCGGTATATACCGTTGGCGAAGAATTATGCCCTGCTTTGGGGATTGCCATTCCAGTCGGTAAAGACTCACTATCGATGCGTGCGAATTGGACGGATGATAGCGATGCTAAGCAGGATAGCCAAGACAAATCTGTCGTCTCACCTATGAGTCTGGTGATTACCGCTTTTGCGCCTGTTGTTGATGTGGCAAAAACTTTGACGCCTGAGCTTATTAATGGTGATAGCGCGTTTTATCGTCTTGACTTATCCAAAGGCAAACTGCGTCTTGGCGGCTCAATCCTTGCTCAAACGCACAGCCAACTTGGCAATGATTGTCCTGATCTCGATAAGCCAAGCGATCTCATCGACTTCTTTAACTTTATTCAAGCGGGCAACGCGCAAGACGTCATTAGCGCCTATCACGATATCGGTGATGGTGGACTACTCGCCACTATTGCTGAGATGCAATTTACTAGTCGCCAAGGTATCAAGCTGTCATTGACTGATGATAACTTATTAGGTCAATTGTTTAGCGAAGAGCTGGGCGCAGTCATCCAAGTCATGCCAGAAAACGTCGCGGCCTTGATGCAACTGGCAGAAGAATTTAATGTCAGCGATATGCTAAGCCTCGTCGGTCAAAGCACTGAGGAAGATAGCCTCATTATTCAAACGCCGCTACATCAAGGTGATAAAACCCTCAGCTTTAGCCGCAGTGAGCTGCAGCAAGAGTGGAGTCAGGTCAGCTATCAAATCGCCCGCCGTCGTGACAATCCTGACTGCGTGCAACAAGAATATGACTTGATTGCCGATACTAATCATAAAGGCCTTATCGCAGCGCCAAACTTTGATCTGAATCAAAAGGTCGAAGAACCCTATCTAAACAGTCGTGAAGAAAAACCAAAAGTCGCTATCCTGCGCGAGCAAGGCGTCAACGGTCAGACCGAGATGGCAGCAGGCTTTACTCGAGCGGGTTTTGAGGCGGTCGATGTGCACATGAGCGATTTACTTGAAGGCCGTATCAATTTGCGCGACTTTGATGGTCTGGTCGCTTGTGGCGGCTTTAGTTACGGTGATGTCCTCGGCGCAGGTTCAGGTTGGGCCAACTCTATCTTGTTCCATGACGAATTGCGCATGCAGTTTGTACGCTTCTTTGCCCGTCCTAATACCTTTAGCTTAGGTGTCTGTAACGGCTGTCAGATGATGGCGCAATTGAAAGACTTGATCCCAGGCGCAGAGAACTTCCCACGCTTCATCGCTAACAAATCGGCACGATTTGAAGCGCGTACGGTCAATGTCAAAGTCGAGCGCACCAAGTCTATCCTGTTCAAAGGCATGCAAGACAGCATCTTACCTATCGCTGTGGCGCATGGTGAGGGTTTTGCCACCCTTAACGCTACTGAGATCGATGGTATGGCAAAACACGGTCAGCTGGCGATGCGCTATGTCGATAGCCAAGGTCATCCAACCGAGACTTATCCGCTCAATCCAAACGGTTCAGTCGGCGGTGTCACGGGTCTATGTAGCACTGACGGCCGCGTCACTATTATGATGCCGCACCCTGAGCGTAACCTAAAAGCCTATAACCACAGCTGGAAACCTGAGCAGTGGATCGAGGACGGTGCATGGATGCGTATGTTCCGTAACGCAAGGGCTTGGTTGCGCTAGGAAAACTTGAATTAATCTTAGATAATAAAAAAGGTGGGCTTAAAGCTCACCTTTTTTTGTTTGAGACTTTAAGATATTGAAAATATCAGCTTAATTTTATCATCAAGAAATTTTGAGTAGGTTGGCGTGGAGCTTGCGACACCCAACGTTTTTTTTAGAGCTAATCCTGCTTTTCGCTACTATCTTAGCTGTCTACTGGGGCGGTGACTAAGGTGAGAGGCGTTCCAACATTCGAGCGACCACCTCTAACCAAGTCACCGCAACCCAGTAGTCATCTAAGTATATCCACTGCAATCAAGGCTAGCGGTGACATCGTGTTCTTGCAACTATTTGTTGTGGTTCAAACGGATACCTTGAAGGATCGGCAGGGTAGGTCAGTGGAGCGTAACCCGCTGTTGATATAGTAAGGTAATATAGAAGCTTGCTTAAAAAATCAGCCCAAAAAATTGAAGAGGTCTATAACCATGATTCATGAATTCTACGATGATCTATCGACGTCACTCAGTCAAGCATTAGTGATTGCTAAAAGGGAGGCTGAACCAAGCCGAAAGTTTAGTCATGACATACCTGATACCAAATCGATTCAAACCGAAACAGATATCTCACAACAGAGGTAGCGATAGTGCCAATGCGCTTGTTGGATAAGTGACCTATAATATTATTATTTAGTTACTAACATTCTTTATTTCTAAAACCTGCCAAAATCAATCCCAACTCAAAATCACCTTACCGCATTGTCCACTTTCCATAATATCAAAGCCTTGTTGGAAGTCATCAATGGTCAGGCGATGGGTAATAATCGGTGATAAATCAATACCGCTAATCAGCATCTGCTCCATCTGATAACAAGTCTCCCACATCTCACGCCCATAAATACCTTTTAGGGTTAACGCCTTAAAAATAATCTTGCTCCAATCCACCGTCGTGGTGTTGGGCAAAATGCCGAGCAGAGAGATTTTAGAGCCGTTATACATGTTACTAATCATCGAATCAAAGGCCTGAGGCGAGCCTGACATCTCAAGCCCTATATCGAAGCCGTGCATTTTTAACTCAGCAATGGCGTCTTCGATGGTTTCGCCTTTGGCTGGGTTGATGGTCATAGTCGCGCCCATTTTTTTGGCAATCTCTAAGCGATAATCACTGATATCACTGACCACGATATTGCGCGCCCCTGCGAAGCGACAAATCGCCGTAGCCATTGAGCCAATGAGTCCCGCACCGGTGATTAGCACGTCTTCACCAAGTACTGGAAAGGATAGGGCGGTATGAGTGGCATTGCCAAAAGGGTCCATAATGGCTGCCATCTCATCGCTGATACGCTCATCGAGCTTTATGACATTATCGACAGGTATCACCAAATATTCAGCCATTGCGCCATCGCGATTGACGCCCACGCCTATAGTGTTTTCGCACACATGCAGCTTACCACGGCGGCAGTTACGACAATGTCCGCAAGCGATATGGCCCTCCCCTGTGACGCGATCGCCGATTGCAAAATGCTTAACACCATCGCCCACTTCACTAATGATACCGACATATTCATGTCCGATAATCATCGGCGTCTTTATGGTTTTTTGTGACCACTCATCCCACTTATAAATGTGCAAATCCGTCCCACAGATAGCGGTTTTTTTGATTCTTATTTTAACGTCATTAATACCGACCGTCGGTTCTGGCACGTCTTGCATCCAGATGCCTTTTTTAGCGTGAGTTTTGACTAAGGCTTTCATATTTTTCTCTTATTTAGCTGCGTTAATAAGGTGAATAGCGCATTAAGCAATCACTTCCATTTGCTTGGCGACTTTGATAAAGGCGGCGATACATTGGTCAAGCTGCTCACGAGTATGGGCGGCTGAGAGCTGAACCCGAATGCGCGCCTCGTCTTTGGGTACGACAGGGTAGAAGAAGCCAATCACATAAATACCCTCGTCAAGCAGCGCCTCTGCCATTTGTTGGGCGAT
>NZ_JBQQFC010000242.1:0-3735 GCF_052258445.1 Psychrobacter sp. T6-1 | reverse complement strand
TAGCGTCATTAGAGCCTTCAGCGTCATCAGCACCATCAGAACCATCAACGTCGTCAGCAATGCCAACACCACCAGCACTACAACAAGATGATGCATTGTCCGATAACAAAAGCGGTGATGAAATTAGCGCAAGCCAGCTGGCTGATGCTTGGATCGCAGAGCATGATACTACTCCTGATACTAGGCTCAACATTATGCCTAATAATGAGCTCAATACTAATCTCAATATCAAGCCTGATAGCTCACCTGTTATTGCGAATGAGAGGGATGCAGTATCCTTTGATAATGACTCAACCGAAACGGTAAGTGCGCCAATGCATACTGAAACGGTCGCACCCGTCATTGAGCCGCAGTCTAACACTCAAGACGTATCAAGCGCGCCAGTCACTGATATGACACCGACCAATACGCCTCCTGCTAACCCGACGCTACCACCAACAGCCGTCACGCCAGCCGCAGCTGAGCCAGCCGCAGCCGAGCCAATAGTCGCTAAGCTAGATGAGCCAAGTGTTAGCTTCGCTGTGCCAGAGGGGGATAGCAGCAACCATATTACTGACATGATGCCAGATGATACCGACGCGCCAGTAATGCCAGATATCAGTGATGATGCCGCTTTTAGTCAAAAATCGCGAGCCATGCAAACGGCTGAGTATCGTGGTAATCTCACGCCTATTCCTGAGATGTCTATCCTAGATAAGCCCGATCCTGATCGCAAACCAAGCTATACCGTCGCCGAGCTTGAAAAATTATCAGAACTGCTTGAGATTAAATTACAAGAGTTCAATGTAAAGGCCGAGGTGGTCAATGCGATACCAGGGCCAGTGGTGACGCGTTTTGAGGTGGAGTTGGCAGCTGGCGTAAAAGCAAGCAAGGTCACAGGTATCTCCCGTGATTTGGCGCGCTCGTTATCTATGGCGTCCCTGCGCGTAGTCGAAGTCATACCAGGCAAACCCTATATCGGTATCGAAGTACCTAACAAAAAGCGCGAAATGGTACGCCTTATTGAGCTGCTTAATACAGACAAATTCAAAGACCCCAAAGCGCAAATCAGCATGGCGATGGGCAAAGATATCGGTGGCAATGCTATTATCACAGACCTTGCACGCGCGCCGCATATGCTCGTTGCGGGTACCACAGGCTCTGGTAAGTCGGTACTGGTTAATTCTATGCTGCTATCGATACTACTTAAATACAAGCCCGATGAGCTACGTCTCATTCTCATAGATCCCAAGCAGTTAGAGCTTGCCAACTACAATGATATTCCGCATTTGCTCACGCCTGTGGTGACCGATATGACCGAGGCGGCGAGTAGTTTATCGTGGTGCGTGGCTGAGATGGAGCGCCGTTATCAGCTGATGAGTTTGCTCAAAGTACGTAAGCTCGATGAGTTTAATAAAAAAGTCCGCGCCGCTGAAAAAGCAGGTAAGCCAATGCTCGATCCCTTGTGGCGACCGAACGATAGCGTGAGCATTAGCCAAGCGCCTAAGCTTAAGACCCTGCCGATGATTGTCATTGTCGCTGACGAGTTTGCTGATATGATCATGCAAGTAGGTAAGCAAGCTGAAGAGCTAATCACCCGCTTGGCACAAAAATCACGGGCAGCAGGCATTCACCTTATGCTCGCCACTCAGCGTCCTTCGGTCGATGTCATTACAGGTCTGATCAAAGCCAATATTCCAGTGAGAGCCGCGCTACGAGTCAACTCAAAAGTCGATTCGCGCACGATACTCGATAGCGGCGGCGCTGAGGATATGCTCGGTAACGGTGATATGTTGTTCTTGGGGCCAGGTCAAATTGAGCCTGATCGCGTTCATGGCGCGTATGTCAGTGATGAAGAGGTCAACCGTGTCTGCGATGCGTGGCGCGAGCGCGGCGCACCAGATTATATCGATAATATGGCGGGCAACTTTGAATTGTCGAGTCCAAGCGGCGGCGGCACCGCTAATGCTTCAGGCGAAGATGATGATCTGTACAATGACGCGGTTGCCTTTATTATGGAGACGCGCAAAGTCTCAGCCTCAAGCATTCAGCGTAAGTTTAGTATCGGCTATAACCGCGCCGCACGCATTGTTGACTCTATGGAGGAGGCGGGACTCGTTAGCTCGATGGGCAAAAGTGGTAAGCGTGAGCTGCTTATGTAGCACTGTATAGTTATAAGAAATAAAATAACAAACGAGTCTCGTTTTTTTTGTTTGAATAAACGACTATAAATGGCTATTTTATTCTACACTTCAGCAAGGATGCCAACATGTTTAAAGAATATACCCAATACGATGCGATAGGATTGGCAGAGCTCGTCAAATCAGGCGAGGTGAGCGCCAAAGAGCTATTAGAGTCAGCGATTGCGCGCGCTAATACACTCAATCCCCAAATGAATGCCATTATTCATCGATTCGACGCGCGCGCTTACAACGCCGCGCAGCAAGGTTTGCCAGATGGCGCGTTCACAGGTGTGCCTTTTTTATTAAAAGATTTGTCTTTTTATTTTGAAGGTGAGCCGATTACTATGGGTAGCCGTAGTATCAACGTCGTCAATAAACACGACAGCGAAATCGTTAAACGTATGAAAGCCTCAGGAGTCAATACCTTTGGCAAGACCAATACGCCTGAGTTTGGGCTGATTATCACCACAGAGCCCAAAGCACATGGTCCAACGCACAATCCCTTCAAAAAAGGCTACAGCTCTGGCGGCTCATCAGGTGGTAGTGCGGCAGCCGTTGCTAGTGGCATTGTGCCGATGGCAGGCGCAGGCGATGGTGGCGGCTCTATACGGTTTCCTGCGGCGTGGTGCGGGGCAGTGGGGCTCAAACCGAGTCGCGGGCGCAATCCATTTGGTCCTGATTTTGGCGAAGGCTGGGATGGCGCTGCTGCCGATCACGTCATTACCCGCACGGTTCGTGATACCGCAGCTATGCTCGATGCGACTAGTGGCCGCGAGATCGGTGCGCCTTATGTTATTGCTGCGCCTGAGGGGTCGTTTTTGCAAGCAGCTATGCGCGCGCCTAAGCAGTTAACGATCGCTTTGCATCAGCAGCCGCTTATCGCTAATACGACTGTGGATAAAGAAGTGCTGGCTGTACTTGAGCGTACCGCCAAACAGCTAGAGTCTATGGGTCATCGCGTCGTTCCTGCTGAGCCTAATATCAATATCGAGCAGTTTTGGCATGATTTTATAGTCGTCGTTTGCGCGCATACAGCTTTTACCATCGATAATGTTGAGCGTAACTTTGGCGCTGAACATATCAAAAAACTAGAACCTCAAACCTACAATATGGCGATGCTTGGGCGTTCGCTATCTGCCGCCGACTTAGTCCATGCCAAGCACGGTTGGCACAATAGTCAGTATCAGACGGGACTGCTGCTTGAAACCTACGATATGATTTTGTCGCCCACAGTGCCGACAACGGCGGTTAAGCATGGTGTGCTGCCGCCAAGCCGAGTTGATGAGATGCTGATGAACACCTCAGGGCTATTGAGTAAAGGTATCAATATGGGTAAGTATACCTTTAGCTCCGGCATGATAGAAAAACTCAGTCATCCCGTGCTGAGCAAAATGGCCTTTACGATATTGGGTAATGTCACAGGTCTGCCAGCGATATCGATACCGATGGGCATGAGCAAAAAGGGGCTGCCGATCGGTATGCAGCTAATAGGACGCATGAATGATGAGTCAACGATACTGAGCCTAGCAGCAGAGATAGAGCGTGCTGGCTGGTTTACTAAGCCAGCGTTTGA
>NZ_JBQQFC010000241.1:0-3741 GCF_052258445.1 Psychrobacter sp. T6-1 | reverse complement strand
ACGGCTTCTGTATCTGCTAATACTACTTTGACAAACTGAGTATCTCGGTCGGTACTTGTCGCAGGTTCAGTAGAGGTGCTATTACCGCCACCTGTGACTACTTGCCCCGTTTGTAGCGCGGTCATAGGATTGACCCCAAATACTAGCCACAAGATTCCAGCGATAATAATACCTCCTATACCGCCGCCTATCATCTTGCCGCCGCCGCGACTACTGCGAACATTTGAGCTGCCACGCCTATTTTGCCATTTCATAATTGTGTCCTTAAATAAAAGATAGGGGCAACTGTCAATTGATAACTCTTTATACTACAGTCGCTGGTATTATTATTTGATGTTTTTTATACTTATAGTGAAGAGATTAATAGTAGTAGATCATACAATAAATTAAATCAATATATTATTTCACTTTCGTAGAAACTCACTTGCTTAATATGAGCCGATAAGCCTTTAATAGTATAGGCAGTAAGTAGCAAATATTACCACTTATTTTATTGTTACTTAATTGTAAAGCCTATTCCTATTTAGATAGAAAAGATATAGAATGCGTGAAAGCTGAGTAGCTGCAACTAAGAGTAGTTGATATTCGATATTTCGAATATTCAACTTTTTATTGTTGCTATTAAACATTTCATTTTTCTGGAGAATACCCTATGAACCTTAAATTACTTGCACTTGCTGGTGTTATGACTGCTGCTATGGGCTTAACTGCTTGTGATAGCAATACTGAAAACGCTGCTGAAGATTTATCTGACGCACAAGAAGAAGTACAAGACGCTCAAGAAGAGCTAAACGAAGCTGCTGCTGATGGCGAAGTTGTACCTGCTGATGCTGAAGCTGCTGTTGTCGCTGCTGAAGCTGACATCGCTGAAGCTCAAGCTGCTACTGCTACTGACGAGATGGATGCTGAAGTACCTGTAGACGGTACGACTACTAGCATGGACGTCGCTAGCGAAACTGATCCAGCCGTTGCTGCTTCTGACGAAGTTGTTGTTGTTGAGTAATAGTCGTTATTGCTAATTGTTGCAATGATAACTACGAAAAAAGAGAGCGAAAGCTCTCTTTTTTTATGCCTGAATGTTTTTAAACTTTTTGCGCATTAAGATCACGCATCAGATCACTTGCAGCCTCTGCACTCAAAAGATACGGATTAAAATCTATAGTCGTTGAGTACTTGAGATAAATAGCAGCATTGTCTTGCGTAGGTGATGCATAGTTCATTGACCACTGGGCCCACTCTCTATGTTTGAGCTCATGAGTTTCAAGAACTTGCAAATCATGGTGGCGTTGATCTGCCATCAAACTATACAGCAACCGATTGATCTGCGCTCTTGGTCCCTCAATAGTCTGCAAAAAGTAATTCTTATTAAAGATAAGCATACCAGTGATACCATTAGCAGCATTATTTTGCTGCGCTTGCTGCAATATCTCGTTGAAGTCTTTAGCTGAGACATCAGGATTTGCGCGGCTAGCATAAGTCATGCTCACCAGAATATGAGCATCTGAAGTAGATTGAGCCATGGGTTGTCCTCTTATAGATTATAAAATTTAGTTAGCTGATTGAGAACCAAGATTTTTTCTTTTTCGGTGCATTTAGCGCCTCTTGTTCTTGTTCATCAAGTGCTGATAATGTATCGATCAATAACATAATTTGATTAGTGCTCATCAGATACGGATTAAACTGCGTTCCTGTAGAATATTTGAGCGCTAAGCTTTTATTTTCATCACTTGGAATGAGGTATTTCATCGACCACTTATTCCAGCGTCGTTGTTCAACCTCGGAGCATTCAATGATCTGCAACGAAAAATGACGATCATCTTTGACCAATTTTCTCAATAATTCATTGATTACGGGTCTTGAGCCTTCAATACTTTGCAAAAAATAATTGTGATTAAAAACCAATGCGCCCGTAATACCATTGCGCTCATTATTCTGCTGTGCTTGCGCTAAAATACGCGTCACCTCACCATTTTCGTTATGATTGTTGTAGCGACTAATATAAGTGAGGCGCAAAATAATGTGCTCACCGTGTAGCCTTTGTGCGTTTTGCGCTTGTGAAAGCTCAGCCAATTCCATAAAGTACTCCAGTTCATTCGATCATATTTGTTTGGGTGTTACAGCAGCGTCACACATAACTGCAATTTAGATGCCAGGACTTTTGCCTAATAATTAGCGTCTCATTTTTTTGATAAAATCATCCATACCTCGTGCTAATTTTTCACTACTTGAGCTTTTGATTTCTTGAGCTAAAGCCATCAATTGCGCGGTATCATCGCATTGCTCTAAATTCAACAGATAACCCCAAGCTTCTTGTGGCGGCGCGTTTTTTTCGATATAGGTAGCTAAATCTGATTTCAACATATCATAATTGGCATCTAACGCTTTAGGCTTAGGCGCATTGCCTATAGCGGTCAGATCATCTGGATTTTGAGTATTAAACGTTCGCTCAAACTCAGCTTCGCTATTTTGTATATTTGGTCTAGCAATAGGAGAAGGTCTTGAGACTTCTTGTACGCCAGTAGACGCTGCATTTTTTGCGGCGCCAGCAACTTCGATACAATCAAACTCCAAAAGTAGCTCAAATAATGGGGTTACGCCGCCAAAACTTGCAAACATTTTGCTTTGATCTAAAGTATCTAAGTAGTTTTGATAGGTTCTTTTGCCATCAATCATAATCAGCAAAGTTCTAGCCTCTCGCGGCAATACCCCTATGCTATGATTTTTGATTTCATCGCGACCTATTTCACTTTTTTGAAAAACATCACCATATTTCATTTTATACATCCAATATCAATGTTAAGAGCAGCGTTTGTATATCAAAACGCTGTTTAAACTAAACTGTAGACTACAGAGCACAATACGTGCCAACTTTTGTGTCTCAGGCGTTCATTAGCCAAAGGCGAATTTTAAATTTAAAACCATAAAGACAAATAGCTATTATATTTAAATCAAACTACAAGATTTAATAGCTTTAAAACAAACTTAAAATGAATAATTATTATTAAAGTAGCATAAAAAAAAGCAACCTACACTAAAGACTTAATGTAGGCTACTTTTATAAGTATGAGAGGTCAAAAGAGTATGATAGAAGGTGTGCGCAGAGTACTAATATTGTCAAACAACGCTATAAGTTGAAGGATGACTAGACTTCGAGTAAATGCTCATCGACTTTTTGACGAAATTTTTGCCCTGTCTTAAAGGTAACTACTCGGCGGGCTGAGACAGCAACAGGCTCTCCTGTCTTAGGATTGCGCCCTGGTCGACTGTTTTTGTCTTTTAGCTCAAAATTGCCAAAGCCTGAGAGCTTGACTTCACGTCCCTCAATTAAGTTGTCAGCCAGCTCATCAAAGAAATTCTCTACTAAGCAGCGCCCTTCTTGACGTGTTAGGTTCATATGACTCATCAAATGCTCAATCATGTCAGATTTTGTCAGGGTACTCACAATATAGCTCCTATGTTAGCGCTAATGGGGTGGTCAAAATATTGTCTATTACCTACTATTATAAAGGATTTTAGTTGGCTTTTTAATAAAATCCTTTATTAATAAATAGTTAGCTATTTTTGATGATTAAAACGGATAGTTGACTCTTAACTATCGCGTAGCTGGACAGCGTGCTGCTCAGTGAGCGCTTGCACAACTTTGTCAGTCGTCGTTTTTACGTCCTCATCAGATAACGTTTGTATGCTATCTTGCCATATTAAAGCAAAAGCGAGTGAGCGCTGATTTGCTGGTACTTTGTC
>NZ_JBQQFC010000240.1:0-3764 GCF_052258445.1 Psychrobacter sp. T6-1 | reverse complement strand
ATATCTTGACCCAGCAGCTCAAAGACACTGAAGAAGATCATGCTCATTGGCTTGAGCAGCAGCTGCGTCTTATTGATATGATAAGTCTGCCTAACTACTTGCAGAGCCAAATGGCTGAAGTATCGCCAGATTTAGTATCACACTAAAGGAGAGAATCATGAGAGGCGACAAAGAAGTCATTCAAGTGCTCAATAAAGTGCTTGGTCAGTCTTTAATAGCGATTAATCAGTATTTTTTGCATGCGCGTATGGCAAGGCATTGGGGACTAGAGGTTCTAAACGATCATTTGTACAAACAATCTATCGCTGAGATGAAGTGGTCGGATGATCTGATTGCCCGTATCTTTTTGCTCGGTGGGCTTCCTAATCTACAACAACTAGGCAAAGTCTATATCGGTGAAGACGTCCCTGAAATTATCAGTTGCAACTTGCGTTTAGAGCGACAAAAATTCGACATTCTTACTGATGCGATTACGTTGTGTGAGACGCATCAAGACTATGTATCACGTCATTTATTGCTTACTCTTAAGGATGGTAATGAGGAGTATGACGACTGGCTTGATACACAAGAGGATTTGATTAAATCGGTAGGTGTAGAGAATTATATCCAAGCACAGATGCATGATGATTCTGAGTAATACAAGCGTGCTGATTTAACCCCGGTTGTCTTTAGACCAAAGCCAGTTTACTTAATAATCTATGCCTGTACTAAAATCTATGACAGACAGCACAATCTTGATACTGTTATGATGCTTTAAATAATAAGAGTTGCGAGATAATTGTGTGGCAGATCTACCTATACATCCTACCTATTGGGCTTGGCATTATGACATTGGCGGCAAGCTTACTGTGCTTGTTTGCCTACCTTATGTCTGATGACAATGCCACGCGCCAGCCCGCCTTTAACTGGTTTAAGCGCTTACTTATTGTCGCCTTTGTATTACTAAGCGCTGGGCTGTTTATGACCTTTGGGCACTTTTGGGGACAGTAAAGATAATCCTATCTGCTCACCAATTTTTCTAATTCTAATAGCTCTAAATCTTGCCGTTTAGGCTCGCCATTATTACCATCATCTGGGAACGGCATACTATTGCCATTCAACTGATAGCCGCGTCGCTGATAATATGCCAACAGCTCAGGACGATGACTCAAGATTGACATGGTCAGACGGCTTGGCTGATCGCTCCTTTGCTCATGACTAGATAGTAAATGCCGCGTCACAAAAGTCTCGGCGGCTTCTAAGATGACATGACCCACGCCGCACCCTTGTAATTCTGGATGAACGGCAAACATGCCAATATAGGCTTTGTTGTTGACATCACTATCTGATTTTATATCAACTGCAATGCAGCCTAGTAGCTCGCCTGTCTCTTCGCTATCGCGCTCGCCCATCGTCGTTTTGGGATATACAAAAAAGTAGTGTTTTGGATCGTTGATGATGTGGATAAGCTCGCTTTGGGTAATGCGTATGCCGCCGACGAGAGATGCTTCATTCGTCCAGCCTTGGGTGCTTCGGTAGCACAGGTTGAGTAATTGCTCAATGGCACCAACATCGTCGGCCGTTGCTTGACGAAGAAACACCTTTTCTTTGTTTTTGATAGTAGTCATCATTGTATTCTCAAGATTTAAAAAGCGCTTTGTATAACAAAAATATGCTATTTAATATATAAAAAGGCTGACCTAAATCAATAGATCAGCCTTTATAGTAACAAAACTCTGCCAATGCTAGCGCGATAAAACCATTGCTTGCTCAATAATATCGAACCCTGCATTGATCTGCGCGCGCGTTGGCGCATGACCACGGCGCAAGAGTTCAGAGAAGGCAATCAGCTCTTTGTCACGTCCTAAGGAGCTTGCAGCGCTGGCACGCGTATTCTCCCCTTCGTCATCGAAATAATACTCGATGTAGTCTAGCGTATCAGGCGAGCCGAACAAGATATTATGATCGGGCGTCGCCGCATGTCCGCTATAGCGCAAACTATTGCCATACTGCGCCGTCCAAAAGAACGGAATACGCTCCTCTAGTGAGTTAACGTTGTCTTCATTTAAAATAGCAGCGGCAGTTACGATGCCGTGTTGCAGTGCTACGCGCCAATGCTCAATACGCATCCGCCCCATCTGATTGGTGGCTTTGGCAATATCACCGAGCGCATAAACGCCATCACGCAACTGCAAGTGATCATCGACCTGTACGCCGTCTGGATCGTTAACCTCATTGAGCAATTCGGTACGTGGCGCGACGCCAGTGCCTAAGATGACAACGTCAGCATCGATACTACTACCATCTGACAATGTAACGCCACTAACTTTGCCGTCGCCATTGATTTGATCGACGCCTGCGCCAAAGGCAAATTTGATACCTTTTTCTTCATGAAGTTTAACAAGGGCATTACTCACCGTTTCTGAGACGATATTTGCCATGACGCGTGCGCCGCGAGCAACGACAGTGATAGACTTTGTCTCGCCTGCCTGCGCCAATGCAGAAGCAGCCTCCATACCGATAAAGCCTGTACCGACGATGACAACGTTTTTGTTGTCGGTAGCACCTTTGATTGCCTTGGCATCATCCATACTGCGCAGTGTATAGACGCCGTCTAAATCAGCGCCTTTAAAGGGTGGTATTTTAGGTTCAGCGCCTGTTGCAACGACTAAGAAATCTGCGGTTTGTTGCTCGCTATCGCCATTCTCGTTTGTCACAACGATAGTGCATTCATTAGGGAGCACTTCGCTCACCGTTTGCTTTAGGCGCAGATCGATATTGTTTTTGCTGGCCCATTCTGCGCCGCCCAGCATCAAATATTTCTCATCCATCTTGCCTGCCAAAAACGCTTTTGATAGTAGAGGACGATTATAGGGCGCTTTGTCGTCTTTACTAATGATAGTAATTTTGCCGCCGTAGCCAGTATGACGCAGCTGATTGGCAGTCATAAAGCCGGCTCCGCCGCCGCCAACAATGATCGTATGAGTGTCAGTTAATTTGTCATTCTCTACGCGTTTGTCCATCTTTGCTGCGGTATTGATAGTGAGGCTATCGCCCTCATCGGTCAGTTCATACTGAGTCAAGCCGCGCATAGCCACAGGCTCAAGCAGCGTCCCATCACGGCTATCAAAGCTACCATGATGCCATGGACAGATAACGCGATCACCGCAGCGCATACCCTCGCCCAAATCTGCACCCGCATGCGGACATTTACCATCAAAGGCGCTAAACTCATTATCATCACGAGTGATTAAAATGATACTATCATCGTCTTGCTTGTAGGACTTCATGCCACCATTTGGAATATCGGCTTTGTCGATGGTAACGGTGTTAATCATAGCGTTGCTCATAAGTTATCCTTAACGGTTGTTATTCAAAAAATAATGCTTGCGTCTACAGCTTTTAGGTCATATCAAATTAAAACACGGCACATCAAAACGTGATTAAATAGTATTGATTCATCGATAGTAGCAAGACCCATGTCCACACGCTGTTTATTTGTGCGTTTACTGCGTTGCAAAACGTAACTTTTGACTATTCACACAAACGTTCCCAAAGCACTAAGCTAGAAGATAAAAGCTAAAAGCGTCAGCCTATGATCGTTCAGATATAGTTAGAAATAGTAACCTTTACATTTTTATACTTAAATCACTTCTCTAAAAGATCCTTTTTATGACCACAAATACTCATAATTTATTTGATATTGATTTTACAAAAGCGACGGATACTGCTAGCCTGCCGCAGCCTGCCGTACCTCCTATAAGACAAGCGACCTATAAGTCCTA
>NZ_JBQQFC010000239.1:0-3775 GCF_052258445.1 Psychrobacter sp. T6-1 | reverse complement strand
CGATCCGCCATAGCGTACTGAGTATCATAAGCGATTGTCCAGCACATGTAGGCGATGAATAGTAGCCAGCACCAGATATCAGGCGCGCCTTGCACGGCGACATAAGCCATGGGTATCGCCCAGCCAAAGGCGGCAGCCAAAAACACTTGCGGCAAATGGGTGTAGCGCTTCATAAACGGATAGATAAAGGCCAGAACGACTGCGCCCAATGACCAATAAAATACGGTTATAGGTAAAAACAATAGCAAACTGGCGCTCAGTACAACTAAGACCAAAAACGCCGCTATCGCCTCGCGTCCGCTTAGACGACCGTCAGCTAGTGGGCGACCTTTAGTACGCGTGACGTGTCCATCTACTTTGCGATCGGCAAAATCATTAATGGCGCAGCCTGCCGCTCGCATCAAAATCGCGCCTAATGCAAAGAGCACAAACACCTTTAAACTCGGTAGACCTGCTGTTGCGCCATCCACTTGCTGGGCTTGACCCATAGCCGCGAGCATCACGCCCCAGAGGGTGGGCCACAAGAGTAGCTCTATACCGACAGGCTTGTCAAAGCGCGTCAGTTGCATATAAGCATAGAGCTTATCTTTAAGTGTGAGATGAAGATAGTTTGCCATTAATTACTCGTCTTAGAACCTTTATGCTTGGTTATGACCTTCTGTATTTTTTATTTTTGTGCTTATTAATTTTAAAACCTTTGACGTATTGATAGCTTTGATTTATGGTTCAATTTGCTTCCATAACTTCATGGCTTCAGCTAGCGTTAGTCCAGGGTATTTTGTGCGTAGCGCCTTAATGGCAGCTCTTTTATTTCCAGCTGCTGCTTGATTGCGTAAATAGGTCAACTGCTCTTGTGGATCGCTCAGCGCTCTTAGGTGCGCCTCAAGTTGCAAGATTCGCGTGCGAAGTATGATATTGACCAATAATAAGGCTGCACCTGCCGCCCAAATGACTATCGTTAGCATCCTATGCTCCTAGACTATTCATTACTCATTTAAATATTAGGCAAAGTAGCCATCAAAGCGCAGCGCAGTATTTTGCCAGCTTTCATCGGCTTGTCGCTGCGCAAATACTGGCGCGTATTGTGGACGCTTAACGATGACGCGGCCACCCTGCTCGTTATGCCCAGCGATAAAATCCTCAGCGCTTTGCAACAACTGCACTTCCTCAATCAAGGTTGGCGGATAAGCTAATTGATGCAGCACTTGCATGTGCTTACCAACCTTTGCTCCCTTACCTGTTTTACTATCTTGATGGCTGTCCTCTGGGAACATCGGGTCTAAATACACCATATCGACGATACTATCATCAAGTGTCGATGCACTTTGTTTGTCAGCAAAATAACTCCGTGCATCGATGTTGATGATGTGCAAACGCGTCATCAGCTTTTGCCAGTTTGGTTGTGCGCTCATGCGGCGCTGTTCTGCCAATAGTAATAATGCCATCATCGGCTGCTGCTCAAGCATAATGACTCGTGCGCCTGTACTGGCAAGTATCAGACTGTCATGACCAAAACCTGCGGTGGCATCAATGACTATACTATCTGCTGTGATTTTAGCCGCTTGCAAAAGCAGCTCTGACTTGCGTCCTGCGCTGACCACACGCCGCTGTAATTTGTCCCACTCTGGCGCCACACTCAAACCATCAGCAATTAATGATAATTTATCCTTGTCATCTAACCATAAAACAGGATCATCGTGCAAAGCGCTCAACTGCTGCTTAATTTTTTGATTGACTTTACCAATCGTCTGCTCAATGCTCAGTTGCAATGATAACTGATGTTTATCAAGCAGATTTTGCAGTGCATCGATTTGCGGTTTTTGCCTATCAGTAGCGTAGTATAAGTGACATATAGGCAGTGCTGACATGACTCACTCTCGTATAATTAAAAAGATAAAGCGGTTTGTCCTATAAAAAGCTATCCCGCAAACTGATAACCAAAGACCCAAGCGGCGACTAATACGACTATTCCTGTGATAATGCGCAGCCAGGCAAAGATTTTAAAGTCGCGGCGACTGACCCAAGCTACTAGCCAGCGGATACAAAGCAGCGCGACGACAAAGGAGACGATAGTGCCCACTCCCAATACGAGCCAATCCTCCTGACTGGTCAATACCTCATGGTGCTTGAGCAAATCGAGCAAGCCTGCGCCAACAATCACAGGAATACCCAAAAAGAAAGAAAACTCCGCTGAGGCTTTGCGCGACACGCCAAGCCACAAGGCACCGATAATAGTAGCGCCAGAGCGAGATGTGCCTGGTATCAGCGCTAAGCATTGCAGCAGTCCAATCTTGAGCGCCGTCGCCACACGCACGTCTTCCGCTTCACTGGCGATAATCGTTTGCGGACGATTTTCGACGTAGAATATCAATAAACCACCGATGATAAGCATAATCGCCACGGTTATTGGATTGAATAAATAGGCTTTTATCTCATTAGCAAAGGTAAAGCCGACGATCATCACAGGAATAGTGGCGACAATAAGACTGAGTCCCAGCTGCCTTGGGTTGGTCATCGTATCTGATTGACCCGTTATCAGCCCCATAAGAGCGCCCCATAAGCGGCCCCAGTAGTCATAAATGACCGCCAAAATAGCACCGAGCTGTACGACAACGACGAACAAATCGACTTTATCTTTGGTCCAAAAGTTCATGACATCTGCGGACAAAATCAAGTAGCCGGTGCTAGAGATGGGTAAAAACTCAGTGATACCTTCGACGATACCCATGACAACGGCTTGAATTAATAAAATGATATCCACGGCAATCTTCCTAAAAGCAGCGCTGAGCTAAACTGAGCTGGTATGGGTTGTTAAATAGTGATTAAGCGAGCTTGTAACCTTAAGAATAAACGACTCTAGGCTTTGCCTTGCTCTTTGAGAGTCTTCCAAGCTTGATTGCGTAGATATTTAGGTAAGGCATGCGCAGCATCCGTACCGCCTGTTTCCCTAAACTGCGCTAGCCCCACCTGCCCGATGACAGTAGCGTCTGGTACAACGGACTCATAGATTCGCTGACCATCACGCAGGGTTAATAGTCCAGCGCCGTTACCCGCGATAGCAAAATTTAGCTCAGTCTGCGTGTCATAATCTAAAAGTTGCTCAGTTTCTGTAGAGACTGACTGCATGATGTCGTCTACTAATGAGTATTGTCCAAAATAAACTTGCTGCATACGCGCATCAAGAGCGCTATAGACTGACTCGATACCATATTCTTGGTAGGCAGCTTGCGCGATCACTTGCAAGCTAGATACCCCAACGCAAGGCAAATCATGCGCCACCGACAGCGCTTGCACCACAGCGGTATTAATACGGATACCGCTAAAAGCACCTGGCCCGCGATTAAATATCAAGGCTTGAATGTCAGCAAGTTTAAGCTGATTAGCTTGCAAAGCGGCGTCTATCATCGGTAGTATCTGCCGAGTTTGCTCACGCTTACCTTTCTCAGTCTGGCTAAAGATAACTTCACCGTCGCGGCCCAATATCGCAATTGAGCACTGATCAAATACCGTATCTATCGCTAAAAACATAAGACCTCAGCTTTGGCTAGGAGCACCTAAAAATAGCGCCTATGATAACATTTAGTGTGCATACTATTTGCAAATTTGTTCTGGCGCATCTTCGAAAGCCATACTCATAAAAAGCCCCAAAACTGACATGAGTTTGGGGCTTATCAAAATGATATTTTCTTATCAACTAAAAGCGTTTTTTAAAGTCTTTTGGTGCTTTATTCTGCATCTCTTGCATCTGCTTTTGCATATCTTCCGCGCTTGGCAT
>NZ_JBQQFC010000238.1:0-3793 GCF_052258445.1 Psychrobacter sp. T6-1 | reverse complement strand
GCGAGGCGCACCCTACTAATAACGCTCATGCCAGACTATTTATCACGATTCCCCAAATTACCTATTGACAACCTCCTAGCTATTCCCTAAAATACGCTCACTCTTAACGAGGGGCTATAGCTCAGTTGGTAGAGCACTTGCATGGCATGCAAGGGGTCAACGGTTCGACTCCGTTTAGCTCCACCATATTTTTATCGTTAGATTCTTTTATCTTAGATGAAACAGTTAAGAGGCAGTATCAGCACCTAGGCAAGACTTTTTATGTTATCTGTAATAAGTTCTCTGATATTGTGATTGACCGTTGTATCGATGCTTAATTGCATTAAATACAACACTCTATGCGTCCCCATCGTCTAGAGGCCTAGGACACCGCCCTTTCACGGCGGTAACGGGGGTTCGAATCCCCCTGGGGACGCCACTATTTGGTGTCAATTATTAGCTCTTTTGCTTTGCATGAGATAAGACTAGTAAGCACAACTAAAAGCCCAGCCACGATTTTGTGACTGGGCTTTTTGTCGTCTGCACTTTAGATCCTTATTTATTCTAGCACAATAAGCCTTTGCTCAAGCGTCCACCATATCCTACAAATAGTGTTTTCTATCAACAACCTAGCTTTTAAACTTTACATGATTTTACATTTACAGGTTTTAATGACATAGGTTAACACTTGTATACAAGATGCTTGTTATTCTCTACCTAATAGTATTATTAATATCAAATGCATTTGACTAAGCTTGCCATATATTCACTAAACTTTGTGCCGTGTAACTTTTATATCACAAATATTAGTGAAGTATTTAGCCTATAACAATTGATATGTAATCCTTAAAAGGAATGATTATGACCCCTACTTACTCATCTCAGCGTCGTCCATCGTGGCGCGGCGTTCTAGCTGGTCTCGTTATGGGATTGATTGTCGTTATGGCAATGATTGCCCTAGCGCTCGTCCTCAGCTCTTTTCTCCCTTTCGACTTAAAGGGTACAAGTATCGCAGGCGGTATATATGCCGCTATTACTGCTTTAGTCAGCGCCTTTATCGCAGGTTACTTTGCTATCAAATTCTCAGCACCAGAAGCACTATTTGGTGACGGTACTGATGTTGATCCAAAGGATGCCAGCCTAACAGGTATGTTAACTGCAGCACTTATCATCTTGTTTACAACGTTTTTTACGCTAAGTAGTGCCACTGGTATCTTGGCATCTGCTGGTAACGCTATTGGCGGCACGGTCAGCACCGTAGCCAAGACAGCAGGCGGCGTTGCAGCAGCAGGAACCTCGGCGGTCGGTACGGCAGCCGTTGCCGCGCCAGATAGCACTATTGAGCAGCTGCAACAACGTGCGCAGCAAGCGTATCAAACGGTCTCAGGTAATATTAGTAAAGAAGACTTGAATGCTCTAGTCGCTAAAAATACACAAGGTTTAAATGAAGAACAAATCGCAGCAACCACTAATGTCGTTGAGCAAATGATCAATGAGACTCAAGGCGATGTAGCCGATATGGACTTCACGAGTGTCGATACGTGGCGCAATATTGATGACTATGCTAAGCAGCGTATGGCATCTATTGAACAAACCTTAAAGAGTGATGAGCTTATCAATCGCCTGCAAGCTGAAGGCCTCACTGAAGCTCAAGCGCTTGAAGTACGTACCGAGGTCACGCAATCATTCAATGAGTACAAAATGAAGACGGAGCAGTATATTGCTCAAGCACAGCAGACTGTTGATCAAAACTTGCAACAAGCTGAAGATGTGGCTCGTAAAGCAGCCTTGTACAGTGGTCTATTCTGGTTAATCAGTGCGCTACTCACTTTTGTCGCCGCTATTGCTGGTGCTAAAAGCGCCGCTACTAAACATCGCTTAGATCGTCCAATCGTTACTTATGGTGATAATGTTCGTTAATCCATCAACTCAAAAGCTAATCATTAAAAAAGCCTAGTCTTAACGATTAGGCTTTTTTTGTGCTCAGTTTTATTAGGGTTTGTCATCCATTGAACAATTAATGAGACCCAGTAAAACTCTTTAGCGACAAATTTAAGGATAAATAAGTCCCTACCAGTATCACCGCTGAACCGACAATAGCAGCGGTATCCAAAGCCTCACCTAATAAGATATAACCAAAGATAATCGCAAATATAGGAATAACTAAGGTGATACTTGTCGCTCGCATAGGGCCAATGCTCTTGATCAGCTCATTGATAAAGATAAAAGCAATCGCCGTTGAGAATACGCCAATACAAACCACCGAGACCCAAGCTTTTAGACTGATACTCTGTCCATAAGGAAACTCGTAGATAGCGACAGGCAGCATGACGACACTTGCAATCAGCATAGCACCAATAGTAATGGCGACAGGTGAGGTGTCATGTAGATAGTTCTTGGTCACGTTCGCGCCAATAGCATAGCCCACGCAACCAAGCAAAGCATAACCCATGGGTACTAAACTCGAGCCCAAATCTGAAGCTGCCCCGCCAAACAAGCTTTCACTCATCAAGATTACAACGCCTATAATGCCAATCATCAAGCCCAGCGTCTGCTTTTTTGAGAGCTTATCATTAAAGAATGTACTGGCGATAAAACCGCTCATCATCGGCACAGAAGCGTTGAGTACTGCAAGCACGCCAGCGTTCACTGACTGCGCAGCATAAGAGAATAGTACAAAGGGGATAGAGGTTGAAACCAGACCGACTACTGTGAGCAGCTTCCAATGCTTACCCACTATCTTTAGATGAGTGGGGTTAAAGGCCAAAAAGGCCAGCATAGTGAGACCTGCAAATATCACCCGCAAGCTGGCAAATGACATCGAGCCAAACTCAGGCACGCCTACTCTATAAAAAATAAAGGATAACGACCACATAAAGGACAAGCTGATAAAGATAATAAGGTCGCGTCTGCTCATAGTTGGCTCAATTTAATAGTGACTTGCTCAGCCATCAGTCAATAATCAACTATCGCAGGCTAAGCGCTTAAAAATATCGTGATGATACCGCGTTGCTGCTTTTAAAAGGGGTTTATTTGTGTGTCTGTAGTCTATTTTTGATAAGAGCAAGTAAGTACATAATTCGTCATTGGATAATCTCTACAATGAGCTTAGACTGATAGGTCGCTCAAAGCTATCTACCGCTTTATAATGTGGCTCTTTACTAAAACAACAAAAGCGCTATCAACGAGGATACAAGCGATGTTTGGTATAGATAACTATTTGGGATTTGTCTTAGCAGCCATTTTGCTCAATGTGACCCCTGGTATTGATACGATGTACATCATTACTCGCAGCGTCTCTCAGGGTAAAAAAGCGGGGCTATATTCTGTGCTCGGTATCGTTTCAGGTATCTTAGTACATACCGTATTGGCAGCACTCGGATTATCAATTATTTTAGCCAAGTCGCCACTTGCCTTTACTATCGTTAAATATATCGGTGCTAGTTATCTGTGCTACTTAGGCTTTAAGATGCTGATGAGCAAATCTAGTGCCGTTATAGCAGACAATTTACCTAATAATAAAAGCAACGCTCAAGCTAAGTCTTTGGACTACGCTCAAATATACAAACAAGGCGTGCTGACCAATACCTTTAACCCAAAAGTTGCGTTGTTCTTCCTCGCGTTTTTTCCGCAGTTTATCGATCCTAGTTACGCACATAGCACGCTATCTTTTTTGGTATTGGGACTGACGTTCGCGCTGACAGGTTTAATATGGTGCGTATGTTTGGCGCTACTGGCATCACGATTTAGTCAGAAACTGCGAGAGAACCCAGCGATTGAGTCTGTGTTGAATAAAATAAGCGGTGTGGTGTTT
>NZ_JBQQFC010000237.1:0-3878 GCF_052258445.1 Psychrobacter sp. T6-1 | reverse complement strand
ATCTGAGACTATTTTTTCAAAGTCTTGAGCTTCATAATCGATATGCTCATCTGCACCGAGCGACAACACAAAATCCCTATTGTCAGCGGAGGAGGTGGAGATGACATAAGCGCCGATATCTTTGGCGATCTGTACCGCAAAATGACCGACGCCGCCTGAGCCTGCGTGTATCAGAACTTTATCACCCGCCTTTATTCTTGGGCGTAGTACTTGTAATGCGGTTAATGCTGCAAGCGTGGTCGCGGCGGCTTCTGGAAAAGAGGTGCCCTCAGGAATCTCGACCAAATGCTCGCCAGGCGCGGCGACGTATTCGGCATACGCACTGCCATGACCTGGGAAGTTAACGAGTCCAAATACCTTGTCGTCCGCCTTAAAGTCAGTAACATCGCGGCCCACCGCATGGACTATACCTGCAATATCCCAGCCCAAAATCAGTGGTCTATCGGTGCCATAGACTTTGTCTAGTAATTTTGGCATCTCGCGTATTTTGACATCGACAGGATTGATACTTATGGCTTTGATCTTAATTAGCACCTCACCATCTTTGGGCATGGGCGTATCAATCTCACTTAGAGTTAGATTCTCAATACCGCCTGCTTTATGGAGTAGATAGGCTTGCATAGTGGCCTCCTTTATTGTTGTTATAAACAATTACCTTAACAAGAGGCTTGGATTACTAGCAAGGCAGATTTGGTTACCTGATGTTGTGAGAGTCTAACAAGATCAATAAAACTCGATGCGGCTCAGCACATGCTCTTGCACCAGATACGCGCAGAGATAAGCACTGGGCCAAGCAAAGACAAATGCCAGTCCCCATGAGCCCATTAGATCAGCGAAAAAATGATCGCTATAGCCCGTCTTGACCAGTATCAGTGCCGCTGAAATGATAAGCGACATCATTAGCGCCATAAGGCAGGTAAATATCAGACGGTAGTATTTGCGACGAATACGAATGTTGAGGGTAGTAGTGTTTGCCATAATCTTCTGCTTAGTTATTGTTTTTAATGACCGCTATTCATGCGCTAGCGGCGGTGACGTTTTTATTGAGCTAGCCCCAACTCGATGCCAACGCTTAGCCTCACTAAATTCGCCCTTTTGCAGTACCTAATCAATGCTCTGAAGTTTGTGGCGTAAGTCGGCAATACGCAGCGAAGGTAAATGCTTCCACGACGTCGTCGGTGCCATATCACGGCACGACGAACAAGTCCCTACCTGAGCACGGTAGCCCTCAGATCTTTGCGCCGCTTCCTCTGCCGATAGGTTTTTGCCTTTACGCCAGCCGCCGTGTAGATATAGTCCTCCGCCCATCACAGCGGTAGCAACCATGCCTGCTGGGAACGACAGCCAAAGCGCATCGGTGCCAAGTACAGGATAAAGCCCAAAAGCAAAGCCAAGTCGCACCGGATACATCGAGATCACCATGACAATCAGCGGCCAAATCACATAGCCATTTGCACGCATAGTGCCAAAGAACACTTGCGCGATACCAAAGAACACAAAGCCCCATGTCGCCATGAGTTGAATATGGCGTCCAATCGGTACCGCTGGGCTATCACTACCCAAGAAAAAGCCCAGAATAGTGCTATCAAAAGCGGTTAGCACGCCGATCATAGTACCTGTTAACACCACGTTAAAGATAAGCCCCCAGCGGGTGATTCCTGCCACGCGGCTCCATTGATCAGCACCGATGTTTTGCGCGACCATGGCGCTTGCCGCCGCACTGAGCGCCATGGCAGGCATCTGTACATACGTCCACAGCTGCTGGGTTGCGCTATAGGCGGCGGTCGTCTGCACCCCTTCGCGGTTGATAAGCGATAGCATAGTCAATGCCGCTGATGAGATAACGATCATCTGCAGACCCATGGGCAAACCTTTGGAGAACATCGACTTCAAAATCTCACGGTCAGCACGCAAAAAGCGCAGCTCTGGCATACTTAAGGTCAGTACTGAGCCGCGCCAGTACAAAGTAATAATCATGCCAATAAGCGCGATAGCATTTGCCGCCGCGGTTGCAACCGCCGAGCCAAATATACCCCATTCAGGAAACGGCCCTAAACCCAAAATAAGTGTCGGTGTCAAAACCAGGTCAATGACCACCGAGATAATAATAAACCAAAGCGGCGTCGTAGAGTCCCCCGTGCCGCGTAGCGCCATCATCATCAGCGTAAAAGTTAAGGTGACAGGCATCGCAATAAAAATCATGCGCAGATAAGTCAGCGCAAGATCAAACGCACTTGGCGGCGTACCGAGTAGATCTAGTAGCATCGGCGCAAATATCCATCCGCCTGCCGAGACCAGTACACTTATCGGAATAATGCTACCCAGCGCCGTTCCCATCGTGCGCTTGATCAGGACCTCGTTGCGGCTGCCCATCGCTTGACCGATCAAGATAGTCGCCGCCATACCGAAACCAAAGACAAAAGAGATCATAATAAACATCAAGATATTGCCGTTCGCCGTTGCGGCAAGCGCCTCTTCACCCAAAAACCGACCCACCCAAACGGCATTGATCGAGCCGTTTAGAGACTGTAGCGCTGATGAGCCAAGGGTAGGCAAGGCAAATAGCAGCATGGTTTTAGGAATGGATCCTTTGGTAAGGTCACGCTTCTTATCAGTGGCAGTATGAGTATCGCTCAATGTGCATCCTTTTTGCCATCCAAGTAGGCGTAGGTTGAATAAAGATGCCTATTATAAATGACAATGCTTGAGTCATTTGATTAGAAAGATAATCAGCTCGGTGGTCGTTTTGTTTATTACAAAACTGTTTTGACTATCAAGTTATCAATTAACAACCCTAAACACGAGTTTGCCGTTAAACTCATAAGCAAAATTCATATTTAGGAAGCTCTCATGATCTTAAAACGTCTTAGTCTCGCCACTTTACTAGCGGCGTCCGTCGTTGGCTGTACCACCGCGCCCAACACACTTGCGGTCAATACTACCCAAAAGCTCATTCAGTATGAGCGCAATAAATCGGATCTAACGACCAAATCATTCACCCTAGCGTCTGGCGATAAGCTGGTCTATGCCGAAAACGGCAACATCGCAGGCGAGCCTTTATTGCTCATACATGGCTTCGGTGGTAACAAAGACAACTTTACCCGTATCGCTGATGAGCTAGAGGGTTATCATTTGCTGATTCCTGATTTGCTTGGTTTTGGCGAATCGAGTAAGCCTATGGGCGCAGACTACCGCTCACAGGCACAAGCCACACGTTTGCATGAGCTGATGCAAGCCAAGGGCGTGGCGTCAAATATACATGTCGGCGGTAATTCGATGGGCGGCGCGATCAGTGTCGCGTATGCGGCAAAGTATCCTAATGAGGTCAAAAGTCTGTGGCTGGTCGATAGCGCAGGGTTTTGGTCAGCGGGCGTGCCAAAATCGCTAGAGGGCGCAACCCTTGAGAACAATCCTTTGCTGATTAATAGCAAAGAAGACTTCTACGATACGTACGATTTTGTCATGTACAAGCCGCCATATATTCCAAAATCGGTCAAAGCAGTATTTGCGCAAGAGCGCCTTGCCAATAGAGGGCTACACGCCAATATTTTGGAGCAAATCGTTACTGACAATGTCGAGGAGCGCGCCAAAGTCATCGCCGACTACAATATCCCAACGCTCGTGGTATGGGGTGATAAAGACCAAGTCATCAAGCCTGAAACCGTCAAGGTGATCAAAGACATCATTCCACAATCACAAGTCATTATGATGAAGGATATCGGTCACGTGCCGATGGTTGAGGCGGTCGATCAAACGGCTGAGGATTATAAGCGCTTTCGGGAAGGAGTTAAGTAGTAGCTATTCCCGCTTTACGCTACTATCTTAGCTGCCACCGTGGCGGTGACTAATAGGCAGTCGTGCTCCTGTTGCCTCGATAT
>NZ_JBQQFC010000236.1:0-3886 GCF_052258445.1 Psychrobacter sp. T6-1 | reverse complement strand
GAAAAAGTAATCATGGACGCTATACACGACTTAAGCGGTAAAAAGACCATCATTATGATCGCCCATCGTCTAAAAACCGTGCAAAAATGCGACATCATTTACTTGATTGATCAAGGAAAAGTAGTAGATAAAGGCACTTATCAAGAGTTGGTAGAGACTAATTCTCAATTTAAGAAAATGGCTGAACATGCTTAGAACTAAATGGATCTACAAAAGCATTAGATTATTTAATTTAGAATTAACAAATATTGAGAATAAAACATGAGGAATGAATAATTACTTTGGATAAATAAGATGCTAAAAATTTATATAGTCTCACTAGAAAAGGATATAGAAAAAAGAAGAGCTATATCTAACGCCCTAAATAAATATGATATCAAGTTTGGGTTTGTTGATGCTATATATGGGACAGAGCTATCAGATAGTATATTAGATTCATATAGAGTCAAAAGTACAGGAGCCATTATTGAAAGAGGGTTTGCAGCGACTGCTGGTGAGATTGGTTGTACTTTAAGTCATCTTTTGGTTTATCAAGATATGCTGGATAACAATATTAAATGGGCGTGCATTTTAGAAGATGACGTTATTTTGGACAAAAGGTTCAAATATTTCATTGCAACTTTTTCAGATATTGAGTTAGATCCAAATATACTTTACTTACTTGGTGGTCAGACTGATTTCAATAAAAAGATGATCGTTAAAAGCTTTAAGCATATTACCACTATAGGAGATCAGAGGTTTTACAAAACAATTAAAAGTAATGCTTTTATTCATGGCAGCTGTTGCTACCTTATCAGCTTGAGTTTAGCTAAAAGTATTATTGAATTGTCCAAAAATAAATTCATAGTCGCTGATGATTGGGAGTTCTTGTCTAATTCAAATATTATCAACAAAATATTTCTATCTGATTTTGTTGATCATCCTTTAGATTTTGCTAGTAGCAGTATACAAAAAGAAAGAGAGTTAGCTTCAAAAAAAATCTTAGATAGTACGTCTGAGAATAATATTTTTGGTTTACGAGTTAAGAGATATATTAAATGGCGTTTATGGTTAACGAAATGGCAGCTTAGGACGATGACTTTAAAAACCTATAGGTACGTTGAGAAATGATAAAAATCATAGGGTATCTAGTTAAAACATATTATTTAAGTTAAATCATCATATCAACCGTTAGTGGAGATATAGTAATGAGTATGCCTTTAATAAGTGTAGTCATACCAGTCTACAACAAAGAAAATTATCTAGAAAAGTGTCTCGACTCAGTGGTCAATCAAACCTACGCAGCGCTAGAGATTATTCTAATAAACGACGGTAGTACAGATAGATCCCCTATGATATGCAAAGAGTATGCTGATAGAGATAGTCGAATTAGATTTATAGACAAGGATAATCAAGGGGTGAGTGTAACCAGAAATTTAGGTATTTATTTATCTAATGGTGAATGGTTATACTTTTTAGATAGCGATGATTTTTTGGATGTGGATGCTTTTGAAGTCTTGGCTGACATTGCAAAGTCTACTGATGCTGACGTTATTTACTTTGGATGTCGCGGCTATGAACGAGGTAGAGTAGTTGGAGAAAGGAAGCCTAAAAACTATGGAGAGTATATCAATCTCAAATCATTTCTTGACAACACCAAATTAAGTCCTGCTTCTGCTTGGTTAAACTTTTTTAGACGAGAAGTTATTTTAAATAGCAAAGTTACTTTTAATATGAAATTAAAACATAATGAAGATGCTTTATTTGTATATAGTTTATATTGTCATGCCAAAAAAATAGTAGTTTTAGATAAAGTGCTCTACAACGTTGTTGTAGCTTCAGATTCAGTAAGTAGGAAGCCTATAAAGGTAAGGGTTTTAGAAGACAATTTATTATTCTTAGCTGAGCTATGTAGTTACGTTCGAAAGCTAGGGCTGATTGAAGATTTTAAGCAGGAGATTAACAATATCTCTAAACATACTTTTGTTCTAGCTCTGTATTTTAAAGATTTTAGCAAGTATAAATTTGATATTCAAAAAACTTATAGGGGTTTATACTCTGCTAACAAAGATATTTTCTATACCTATTTTTCAAAAACAGCTAATATAAATATTAATATAGTGATACAGCTGATCAAGGTAAAACATTTTATAAAACATGATAATTATAAAATTTGAATTTTTTATCTTGTTTTTGTAAATAAAATATTTTTGGTATTTTTAAATGAATAATTAATTATATTTTTCAAAACTAAATTAGATGGTATAGTTATATCTAAGTGCTATTTTGAAATAGTATACACAATTTAATCTTCAATATAAAAAGCACTACCTAGTCTTCGAGAGTTTCTTTTAAAGATATTACTTGTTATACATATTGTAGCTTTAGCAATAATAAAAAGCTTGTCTTGTTACTTTTACTATAGGAGCTTTATATGAAGGATTCTCTTGAGCTTTTACCTCAACCAAGTCAGACCAGTGATAAAGGTGTAAGACGTTGTTGTTTGTTAGCGCAAATCTCTGCTAGTGGTGAGCGTACTGATAAACAGCTATGGTTTCTATATCCTTCTACTATACCAATGCCAGAAGATGATAACTGTGACTCTTACTTACTAGCTGTATTACTACCAGCAATGCAGATGAAAGCGAACGTAATTGTCCATGGTAGTATCTCTAGTGAGTTGCTTGCTAACCTTACAGAGTTTCAACATGTTTGGAGAAAATGGTCACCTGAACAATTTTTTTTAGTAGATATACAGGTTAAGAGTATTCGAGAGTGCGAGACAAAAGTAGAGGGGGCTATTGCAGCCTTTTCTGGCGGCGCTGATGCTCAGTTTACTGCCTATCGTCATGCGACAGGAAAAGCTGGATATGGTTCGCAAAGGCTAAAAGCGGGTGTGTTTATACAGGGTTTTGATATCTCACTTTCTGATGACAAGGGTTTTATTGGTGCGAAAAGACTAGCATCTGAAGCTTTAGAGGATCTAGACGTAAGACTGTTCACTGTCAGCACCAATATACGTGAACTTTGGAGTATTAACTGGGAGAGCTATTTTGGTTCAGCATTAGCTTCGGTTTTATGTGCGTTTTATAAGTATGCAGGCGTTGGACTCATTGCGGGCGGTCCCTCTTACAACGAGCTATTTATGCGTATGGGAGATCATCCTATGTTAGACCCCATGCTAAGCTCCGGTGTTTTTCAGATAATACATGATGGTTGCGGCTTTGATCGTACTGAAAAAATTAGAACCATCTCGGCATGGTCGTGCGGAGTATGCAACTTGCGAGTTTGCTGGGAAGGAGATAAAACTGATCGTAACTGTGGTGAATGCGAGAAATGCGTTAGAACTCGTCTCAACTTTTTGATTGCTGGTGTAGAAGATCCTACTTGTTTTAGTACTCCACTCAAAAAAGAGCATCTCAAGCGAATGGTACTCTCTAGTAGTCATGTTGTTTCAGAATGGGAACGTATTCTCTTAGAGATGATCAATGCAAATGTAGATAATAAATGGATACATCAGGTTCAAAAAGCTATTAAACGAGACCCTCCGCTTACATATTTATTACCTCAAGGGACTCGCCGCCGTAAGTTATTAACGAAATTAAAAGGTAGGCTCATACATTAGTTTAATGAAAAATACTCAAGGACTTTAATTTTTATAGCGCATACTTAATCTATAAAAATACTGGTAATCCATAAGGAGATTTATTTTGAAGTATTTAAATGTAGTTTCTAAAAGATTACCGCTTACCTTTAAAGTTAAACTTACTTCTTTATTCAACAAGAAAGAAATGAAGTTTAATTCAGGCAAGAAGGCTTTTGTCTTTCTTGCAGCAGATTATGGCAACATCGGTGACATCGCCATCTCTTGTGCTCAAAGCCACTATCTAAAAAGCGTCCTGCCTGA
>NZ_JBQQFC010000235.1:0-3938 GCF_052258445.1 Psychrobacter sp. T6-1 | reverse complement strand
GCGCCGCGCCAAGATTACGATTACGACCAATATCGAACGACGCATTACTTGCCAACCCATTCTCAGTCGTTGGAATTTTGACGATGTTTAGATCGTACTCTGCAAGGCGTGCAGGTTCGGCATCATCATTAACGATGATGACTTCGCTTGGGCGCGCGCTACCCTGCGCTAAGCTACTAAGTAAGTTGTATAAGTGCTGGTTGCGCCCATAGCATGTAGTGATGACACTCAAAGGTACAGTGACAGCAATTGCGTTGTGATCGGCGTCTTGCGCTTTGATTGTCATAATTCTCTATACTCTTATGCTTTTAAGATTGTTTAGGTTTTATATCAAATTGAGGCAATAGCCAGTCTTCAAACCAAGTTTTGACAAGATTATAGTTAGCGACGCTATCCATAAATCTGTGCGCAGGCGTGTTAGTTTGAGTGCTTATCACAGTATTCCTGTCTTTATTGATTGACTCAGTACTTGCTAATTTATTCAAGTAAGATGGCGGATCTTGATGCTCTGACGTTGTCGTTTGAGCGATAAACTGCGACCAACTTAGTGCGCGTCCTTGTTCAATAAGCGCCTCTGCCATCACTTCTTGTTCACGATGCGGGCGCGCGTCGGGCAATACCACAAGCGGCGTTGCACAATCATAGACTTGTGCAATACCGTTTAAGCCACAGGCCATCACTAGCAAATCACTATAAGTAATAAAAGGCGTTACATCCTCGACGTGAGCGGCGATATCAACATAACCGCGCATGTCGTCACCGATAGGTCCAAGCGATATAATCAACGCGTTTGGTAACACGCGGCGCAGCTCTGGCAATTTAGCATCAATTGCCTCATGCCCACCGTACCCTTTGATCACCGTTACAAAAGTCATCTCAGACCCTTTATTGATGATATCTACAGAGGACAATCGCTTATAAAGCGTATCATCTGAGGTCAGCGTCATTAGCTTATCTATAAATGCAGTAAATGATAACGGCTCATCCGTCTTATTGGGCATAAAATTCAGATATAGCGTTTTTTGCCGTACCCAGTCTGGCGTCGCTGCTGCTTCTAGTGTCTTTGGATAAGGCGCCAGTAACCCAAGCGCGCCAGCAAAGGCATTTAAGTGTGGTTCATCATCACGCTCGCCTGCTAGTCTCACATATAAATATGGCACGCTAGCGGCGCGGCACAGCATAGCGACTTCGGCGCTGACATCAATAATCATCAGATCAATCTGGCGCTTGCGTATCTCGTCAAGCAGCTGCCAACTGCGTGTTTGAATGTTTTTATTACCTACCGGTGAATAATGCAAACTACTTGGCTGCCAATACTCTCCAGCTCGTCCCGGTAGCACATCCTCTGGCAGCTGATCCTCAGCGCTCAAACGTACGATTTGCTCATCAGCTATAGCATCAAAACGATAGCCCTCATTAGGCAAGCTGGTAAATACGGTCATCTGCGAGCGCAATGCAAAAGGTAGTAGAGCCGCTAACTTATCCGCTTGACGGCTGTGACCTGAGCCATGATGGTGAGCATAATAGCCAATACGCATAAAAAGATATCCTAATCTAAAACGATACAGCTCGGCTCTGAGCACCATTCATATTGATATTCTCTACAGCGTGCTCGTATAAACTTAGATAGCCATCGACCATTGCTGCAACCGAACAGAACTGCTCAGCACGTAGGCGACATGCCGCGCGAGAAATATCTTGAATACCATCAAAAGCCTGAATAAAAGCGTGTTTATCCTTTTTAGGTACGATAATGCCAGTATTAGCTGTGACAATCTCGCTACTTGCACCAACATCAAAGCCAATTACAGGCGTGCCGCAAGCCAAACTCTCAGCCAGGGTCAAACCATAAGGCTCATCCCAAGTGCTAGTAAACAGCATGGCGGTGACGTGACTTAAACGCTCATTGATTTGCGCTTTACTCAAATGACCGACGTAATTAAATAATGCTGGCGCGCCGTCATTTTTATCCTCTTCTAGTAGCGGCGCAACGTACTTATCAAAATATTCCTCGTTACTCTTAGGCCCTGCAATGATCAGGCGCTTGCCAGCCGCTTTACAGTACTCCATTGCTAGATGCGTACCTTTTTCAATACAGATACGCCCGTACCAAAAGTACACCTCATCTTTTATTGGGTCTGTATTGGCTGCAAATGACTGTACATCGATACCGTTATAGACCACGTGCGAGGGTGCAAACTCAGCAAATAGCTGCTGCTGATGAGCGCTGATTGCGGTGAACTGGGTGTGCGTGCCATGGCGTAGGGTCAATAGTGCCAAACGCAGTTGCGGGAAAATTGGTGTATGAAAGGTAGTAAAAAAACGTGCACCAAACGCCTGACCCATCATCATCGGTATGTGATGTAAGCTGTGATTGTGCACCACATCGATCTCTCCTTGTTCATCACGGCTGATGATATCGCGCATAGCGTGCTGATAGACCAGATACTGATATAGCTCCTCACGGCTCATACCGACCGAGTCATGTTCGTTATCATAGACCAGTGCCTCAAACTGCGTACGCGTCATAAAGGACACTAGCGTCGCATCGGTTTGACTATCAGCGTGCGCATAGAGCAACACGTCATGTCCTTGAGCGACCAACTCATTACAGATAAGCTCGGTAATCATCTCAAGACCGCCCGCGTACGGCTGCGCGATGGGATATAAAGAATGCGCGATAATAGCGATACGCAGTGGTTTTGATGACCCATTTGCTATGTCATGAGTATAAGTTGGGGAATATGGCTTGCTTGTGGTAACGCTTATATCGTCAATAATCGTGCGCATGGGATGTCCGTCAATCTATCACTATAAAAGGGTGGGTTGTAGCGTTAAGAATCCTGTAGTTTCTTACTATTAAACGTAGCAGAAATGGAGTTATTTACATGGCTTGATGCTTTAGCAGGTACAGTGCTGCTCATCGTTAAAGGTTTGCTGACATCACTATAAGCATAATTGTCAAAAGCGACTTTAGCTGACCACAGCTTAATCGCTGTAATGATTAGTGCACTGACAAATAACACGGGCGAGTACAAGACTGACAATGGCGATAACAGTACCAACGTGACGATATTTAGCATGATGATCAGCTTTGGTAGCGCTCTTATATTATCGCCTAGTACCGTTTGCTTAGTACGAGCGATATCTTGTTTGGGCGTACAAACAAAAGGTTTATCCCGTCCCCAAAGCACAGGAAGCCAAGACAGTGCACCAATTTCCCAAAAATTTAAATGTAGCGCCCAAGCTCGCAACTTTTTACTCAGTGTTGGCGCATAGTGCTTATTCACCTGTTTATTTAATGGAGATGAGTCTTGTAGATAAGCCCATAGGCGTCTTAGCAAAAAAACGCCATAAGCGGCATACACGACATACAGCGGCGTCAGTAGTGCAGCTATGTTTGCGCTTATATTTGTTAGTAATAACGCTGCGATGACTAGCAGCGTACAGATATGCAGTAGTATAAAAACACCCGTAAAATTGATCCAAGCGCTCAGCTGCGATAAATGAGCTCGTAAGTAGCTCAAGCGCTCGTGGGTAGGCTTTTGTAAGGTAGGCGCGGTAAAGTAAGTATTGAGTACTTGTGCATTACCATAAATCCAGCGCTGACGTTGCCCGATCAAGTCGCAAAACGTATTGGGTAATAAACCCGTTGCAATAACGTTAGGAATAAAACGACTACGTAAGCCTGTGCGGTGCATCAGAACACCCATCTGCGCGTCCTCGGTGATTGACGCACCTGACCAGCCACCCATATCTAACAGAGCGCGGCGACGGATAACGGCGTAAGTTCCTGTCGATAAAGCTCGCGTACGATTGAACGCTCTATACAGATGATAGTTAAAGTAATGGTTAAGCTCGCTATGAATATCAGCACGTCCTGCGTCTCGATAGAACTGCGGAAACTGTAATAGTGCATGATCAGGATGGGCGGCAAT
>NZ_JBQQFC010000234.1:0-3966 GCF_052258445.1 Psychrobacter sp. T6-1 | reverse complement strand
GCTGAGAGTCTATTGCACTTCTCAGAGTTCGGTGTAGTCATGCTGCTGTTTATCATCGGTCTTGAGCTTCAGCCCTCGCGTTTGTGGGCACTGCGGCGCTCTATATTTGTATTAGGCGGTTTGCAAGTAGGTTTGACGGGCATAATACTGATGGCGATTATGTATCAGTTTTTCTCCTTAAAACTAGATACTGCCTTTATTGTCGGTTTTGGTTTAGCGCTCTCCTCTACCGCTTTTGTATTGCAGATACTCAACGAAAAAGAGCAGCTCTCAAGCACTCATGGGCGCGAAGCCTTTACTATTTTACTCTTTCAAGATATCGCCGTTATCCCGCTACTTGCGGTTATTCCCTTCTTATCAGGAGTGCGAGAGCAGAGCTATGATCTGATTTATTTTGGTAAAGTATTTGCCGTGTTCGCAGGTCTCATCCTTGCCAGCCGCTATGTTATTAGACCGTTTTTTAAGTTCGTCGCTTCAAGTGGTGCCTCAGAGCTTTTGACCGCTGTCGCCTTGTTTATTGTTATGGGCGTCTCTATTTTGATGGGTCAAATCGGTCTATCTATGGCATTAGGGGCGTTTTTGACAGGTGTCTTGCTCGCAGATTCTGAGTATCGTCACGAGCTTGAGGCCAGTATCGAGCCGTTCAAAGGCTTGCTGCTTGGCTTGTTCTTTATGTCAGTCGGTATGCTGACTGATGTAAAATTCATTATTGCCCATCCTATATTTATTATCAGCTGCGCAGTTGCACTGATGCTAATTAAGTTTACGGTCATCGCAGGTATCGCCAAAGCTTTTGGCAATCGCTGGCCGACTAGCATTCGTTTAGGGGTGACGCTCGCGCAGGGTGGTGAATTTGCCTTTGTCCTCTTTAACGTTGCCTCAACTCAAAATGTCCTAAGACCTGAGCTTGAAAACACTTTAAACCTTATAGTGACCATTTCTATGGCGCTCACGCCACTGGCGTTCTTACTGCTAGAAAAAGTCGGCGAGCCACTATTTGCTAAGAGTAAACCCAGCCGTGATTACGATACCATTCCAGATCACGAACATCCTGTCATTATCGCAGGCTTTGGGCGCGTCGGTCAGATCATAGGACGGGTATTGCGCATGCACAATATCGAATTTACCGCTATTGAACGCTCTGCCAATCGCGTAGATTTTGTCCGTAAATTTGGTAATCAAGTATACTATGGCGACCCCAAAAACCCTGAGATTTTGCGAGCAGCAGGCATCGATAAGGCGCGTATCTTTATCATCGCTGTTGATGACTTGGAGCGTTCTATCACCACGGCTGAGTATCTGCATCACAACTATCCTGATCTTGTGGTTCTCGCTCGCGCCCGCGATCGCCAGCACTATTATCGCCTACGTGAAGTGGGCGTCCGTCATATTTGGCGTGAGACGTATCTGTCCTCACTTGATATGTCACGCGAGTCGCTACAATTACTTGGCATTACCCCTGAAAAGGCCCGCGAGACTATCCAAACATTCCGTGACTATGACGATGATTTGATTGAGCGTCAGCAAGCTATTTATGACGATGAAGCCAGTATGATAGCCTCAGCGAAGTCCGCTATGGCCGAGCTTGAGAGCTTGTTTGATGAAGATATCGGTCGCTCGCGCAAGATGGATTTGGGTGAGTTTGAAGAAGCCCTTAGAAGCCAAGCGACGCCTGTTAATGAAGACGATAGCGACAATACAGGTAACAACAATGAAGGCAATATTGTCATTCATCCTAATAAATAGTATCGTTATTTATCTTACAATAACTCTCAGTATCGAGATTTTGAAAGCTAGTTTGGAGAACAATTTACAGGCGCTAAGTCCTCATTTAGTGACGTGGTGCACTGCCAATTATCGCTCCCACTCTCATGATAAAACACTAGGGTATGGTCATTTAAATAGCGCAGTGGGAACCGTACATTTTGGATAGTAGCAATAATCGCGCAGTCCGTATTCGCAGCTCCTCCAGCCTCGGTCGCGATCTGTAGTTGTACTTGCGGCTCATCGATAGCCAGCGGTAGCTTGGTTGGACATTGCCCAGTTTGCGCATACAAAAGCGCCACTTTGTTTTGCGTGGTTTTGGCAATATCATAAGTATTAAACAGTACTTCGTTCTCCTGAGGTTTTGCAATAATAGGCAAAAACTGTACTTTGATGACCGTAAGCGCAAACACAAACAGTCCAAAACCTAGCAGTAAACCAAACAAGCTGACCCCGCCCTCACGTTTTAAGTGCGCCTTTTGCGCGGCTCCATCACGAGGATAAGCATCTAGCACGTCTGCGATCTCACGCCTAGCCATACGGTAGTAATAAGCGTCCGTCCAGCGCGCCACCATAAAAGACCAAAACAGCCAAATAATGGCAGCAATACCTATACGAGTTACCATTTGATAAGCATCTGGCACAAAGGACATCGCCATAAACTCAAAAGTGACCAGTACAATCGCAATGTTTAGCTGAATAAAGGACCAGCCAGCTACGCTATAGACGATAGCGTCCATATAGCGCTTTCGATACAGCAGCCAAGGAAAAGTGATAAAAAACGCCGCCCAGTGCCATTTAGGCGAGAGATACCCTTGTTTATCAAACTGCTCAAAACGCTGTAGATAATATTTTTGTGTACGCTGACCGATAAACCACTGATCCAGCTGCCGACGGCGCGCTGGGGTTATCTTTTCTTGATAAAACGGTGGCGGTGAATCTGTTTCGATAAACAGCATAAGGATAGACTCTATTTAGGAGTTAAGAGCAGATGAGACCTATATAGTTGATCCACTATAAAATAGATACAGTGTTACTGAGATGAATTTTGCGCAGCGTTGAGAGATAGCAGCACACAAAAAAAACTTATATCAGCAGCACGCTGTAATAGCAGTAGTCTTTTTATTTGAGATAAACGGTATGAGGTCACCATTATTATAAGCCTGTATTCACAGCAAAAGTGCACTGATAACCAATTCTTATCAAACTCGCTCTAGCTTAGGTACACTGGTTATAAGCCCAGTAACCACAAATGCACCAGCGCAGGATAATCGTTCACACGGGTTCTGATTTCACCTATAATACGCTCATATTTTTAATGATATTAATCTTATGAGTCAATCTCCCATTAACGACGAATCTCTTGATAAACATCAAACTCTTAGTAGTGAGAGTACTGATAGTCAAGACCAAGCTCGCGTAAACCTTGAAGGCAATGACAAACATCTACGTATCGTCAATACCTTTATGAAGCGCCGCACTCACATGAACAAAAACGCTGAGCAGGCGCTTACCGATCCACAGTTTGCGCACTATTTAGTCAATAACAGCACCGGCGACGGCAACCTTGATGATATTGATGATTTGCGAGTGCTATTTCATGACACGCCTAATGGTAGCGCCGCGCCGCTAACCTTAGAGATCGGTTTTGGGTTGGGTGACTCGTTTATCGAGATGGCCGCCGCTGACCCCACTCGTAACTTTGTCGGTATTGAAGTTCATGAGCCTGGCATCGGTAAATGTGCTTATATGGCAGATACGCAAGGTTTGACCAACGTCAGAATTATCAACGGTGATGCTATTCAACTATTAAAGCAACTGCCAGAGCAGCACATCGATCGCATTCAATTGTACTTCCCTGACCCTTGGCAAAAAAAGCGCCACTACAAGCGCCGATTTGTCAGCGCCGAGCGCATGGCTATTGTCACACGTAGTCTTAAGTCAGGCGGCTGGTTCCATGCTGCAACTGATTGGGAGCACTATGCGTTTTGGATGTTAGAGGTGTTAGACCAAGTGCCTGGACTGAGCAATCAGGCAGGCGCCAATCAATTTACTTCGCGTCCTGATTTTCGGCCTATGACCAAATTTGAGCGTCGCGGGATTGAGCGCGGCCACGGTGTTTGGGATCTAATCTACGTCAAAGACTAACGCTTATTCTATAAAAAAGCGGTAGCTCTAACCATTGGAGCTGCCGCTTTTTTT
>NZ_JBQQFC010000233.1:0-3969 GCF_052258445.1 Psychrobacter sp. T6-1 | reverse complement strand
TCGCCGTTTTGTACGCCTGCGCCGCCAGCCTCGCCCTCTCCTGCTAGGCGTACGCGGTCACCATCGTCAACGCCTGCTGGGATAGAGACTTCTAAATTGCGCGCTTTGTCTTTGATGCCGTTACCATGACAGTCAGGGCATGGGTTCTTGATTTGCTTACCGCTGCCGCCGCACTGCGGGCAAGTTTGCTGTACAGCAAAGAAGCCTTGCTGCATGCGAATCTGACCTTGACCGTGACAGGTCTGACAAGTGACGATGTCTGAGGCATCTTTTGCGCCTTTACCATCACAGGTATTACAAGGCGCAGGCGCAGTAAAGCTAATCTCTTTTTTGCAGCCCCGTACCGCTTCTTCTAAAGTGAGCTCGATAACGTAGCGAAGGTCAGAGCCACGGCGGGCGCGACCACCGCCGCCGCGCGACTGACCAAAGATATCGCCAAAATTACCAAAAATATCGCCAAAGATGTCTTGGAAATTACCGCCTGCGCCGCCAAAGCCGCCACCGCCCATGCCGTTTTCAAATGCAGCGTGTCCCATACGATCGTAAGCTGAGCGCTTGTCGGCATCGCTTAATACTTCATAAGCCATTGATGCTTCTTTGAATTTTTCTTCAGCATCAGGGTCATCAGAGTTGCGATCGGGATGATATTTCATCGCCAATTTACGGTAGGCTCGCTTTACCTCTTTATTATCTGCTGTTTTGCTGATGCCTAATATCTCATAAAAATCGCGCTTACTCATGGGCTCTCCTATCGTCATGACAGTATCTGCTCATAGCTATCTACAACTGACACTCTTTTTTCTTAGCAATATTTGCTATTAATAAGAATATAGGTTTCACATGAAACTCATACCTCAAGATAAAAAGGGAGTTGATAGATATTTATAGCAGGTACTGCATAACCAAATCAGTTATTAAAAGTTTGCGCTGTTTATGGAGATGATAGGCTTATTTATCAAGCTGGCAGTCGATAGATTTTTTATTGATGCCATATCCTCTTGTGGCATGCTAATATTTATCGCCCTATTTATTTTTAGATGCTCAAGCAGGTCACACCCTTATGAAAAAGCTGACTACCCTTTTATTGCTACTTATCGTCATTGCTATCGCTGTGTATGCAGGCTCGCCCTACTATAGCGCTTATCAGCTCAAAAACGCTTATGACGACAAAGATGGTGCGACTATCGCGGCTGCCATTGATTATGAGCAGCTGCGACCAAGTATTCAGACGCAGCTGACCGATGATTTTGCAGCGACGATGAATGAGTACCCGCTAGTCGCAGAACTGGGCGGCGATGCACTCAGCCAAGCGGCAGATAACTTTATTGCTCAGGCAGTAGACGGCGCTATCACCCCGCAAAACGTTGAGAGGCTCATCAACACTCAAGGTCAAGCCAATTCCGCCACTAAGGAGCTAGCGGCGGCTTGGGCGATCGCTAGCAATCAAGTCGATTTGCGCGGTCTGATTCAAGACCTTATTATTCAGCGCGGTGATATGAGTGCAGTGATTGCCAATCAGACGCAGCTGGTCATGGACAAGCAAGCAAACGAGCTTGCTCAGCAAGATGCGCAAGCTGGTGATAAGCCCGTATTAAATTACTGCGGCATTAATTGCTTTACGATTAGTGGTCAAGTCAAAGGCTATCCTATGACGATAAAGATGGCGCGCAATGGCTTTATTGAATGGAAAATCGTCGATATAATTTTGCCTTAGTATTGCTCTAGTAAAAAAGACATACAAACCGCCCCATAAGAACGGCTTATGGCGCGGTTTTTCCTTCGATCATAGTTGATTCCAAATAAAACAAATACATCATACGTCAACGCGGAACGGGTATAATTTTTCTGGCGTGCTGTACCTGCGCTGCTCAATGCGGCGTAACATTCATTCTAGTCCCACTGTATCGCTTTTATACTGGACTCAGTAGATTTAACATTATTACTTTTTTTACTGTAAAAACTATTCTACGCCCAAAAATTCCAAAAACTCAGGACTCTCGAAACTTGCTTGATATAAGACGCCATCTTCGCGATAAATTGCAGGAGTGGCTATCACTGCCAGTCCCGCGGCCTTCTCACGGTTAGGCGTCACATAATCGGTGCTACAACCAGCAGGTGCTGGGGTCATCTGACCGTTTAGCATAGCGCTATCTAACGCTTGGCGGCGACTTGCCTCACCAGACTGACACCAAATACCGCGCATCTGCTCAGGTGACTGCTCATAGATAGGATAGCCAATCGTTTTCACGGTAATGCCCTTTTGATTTAGGCTATCCATCTGCTTGTGTAGCCTACGGCAATAGGGACAATTGACATCCGTTGCAACATAAATCACTGCTTTTTGTGTGGTCGTTGCTGGATAAGTAATCAGTTGCGCCTCATCTAATTCGTTAAATACCGATAAGTTTTTGCGGGTTTCAAAGTTTTCATCGAGTCCAGTAAATTGACCGTTTTCGATAACCGATATCTCCCCATCTGTCACGTATTGCGCATCGTCAGAGACCAAAAACGGTACGCCTTCTAACGTTGCACCCCAAATGACGCCAGGCACTGCTGTGTAATAGAACGGCGTTTTGGCGCTCATATTGGCAAGCGCACTCATATTGGCAAGGAGCGCTGACTTGACCGCACTGCTGATTGGCATACCGACTTGCGCAGCACTGCTACGCGTAGGCGTCTGGGTCACGACGCGCGGGCTTGGGTTTTTTTGCAAGTCGCCTTGGATGACGTATTTGGCGTCTGCGGTGATATGGAGTGGCGGTTGTCCAGCCAGATCGACTTGATACATATTTGGCAAATTAGAAGGTGCAATCGATGTAATCTCAACCTTGATACCCGCCTCGCTTAACGTTTGACGGATACGGGTATCCACCGCTTGGCTCACTGAGCTGGCTTGAGTATGGCTTGACTGAGAGACGCTACTTGTCGTCGATGTGGCAGGTTCAGCGCAAGCACTTGTCGCTAATAAAAGAGCGCTGACGAGACCAATTGCTTTATATAAAGGCGTGGTTTTGATTGTGGGTAGCAGCATAGCGATTGTCCTAACACAATGGAGTAGTTGCTAGAGTCGGCTGTGGTCAGAGACGCGATAACATTAGCAATTACTATATAAAAAAGTAGATTAAAAGATATCAGGACTTTAGCACATAAGCTAAATTTGGGAAGGGTGACGCGGCTTATTTTGCAAATCGCTACCTGAGCTTAAGGGAGGCGCAATATAAATAGATAAAATGAGGTAAAAATCTTGTATGGTTAGAGAAGCGTAACCTGAAAGTCTTTGAAACAAAGTGCTGCTTTGTTAGACTTGCAAGGAAAATTTTTTAAATAAAAATTTTAAAACGACTAGCAGGTGGGTTACGTTTTATTGAAATTCTTTATAAAAATTCCATAAAACTAACCACACCCTACGTAAGATTAGTTAAATGACTTCTAAAACTTAGCCACTTCATCGGCAGTCAAGAAACGACTATCGCCGCGCTCTAACCCGTCTAAAGTGATATGACCGATACTTGCGCGGTGAAGCTCGGTGACGCGATTGCCAAAGTAGCCCATCATACGTTTGACCTGATGGTATTTACCTTGCTCCAAAGTCAGACGTGCATGCGTCTCATCTATGAACTCAAGAGTAGCCGGTTTAGTCGGCTCATAATCGCCTTCTAACAAGATACCTTCGCTCACCTTTTGAATAGTTTTAGCTTGCGCGTCCTCATCCATAGGATCAGCTAGGGTCAGCTCATACACCTTGGCATGCTCGTGCTTGGGACTGGTCACGCGGTGCAGCCAGCCGCCATCATCACTAATGAGTAGCGCGCCTGTGGTATCAACGTCCAAGCGCCCTGCAATACGCAAACTACCCAGCTCTGGTACGGCGATGAGTTCTGTGACGATAGGGTATTCCTTGGCCTTTAGCGTACATTCAAAGCCTTCAGGCTTATGCAGCAAGATATAGCGATTGCCTGTCGCCACCGA
>NZ_JBQQFC010000232.1:0-3995 GCF_052258445.1 Psychrobacter sp. T6-1 | reverse complement strand
TATTTAGTAATAGTAACTATTTAGTAACAATAGGCTTATTATTTTAACTATTCATTATTTTTGCGTGACCTTACAGTCAATGCCAAACATATAATCGGTACAGACTTTTAGCAGACAAACCCTTATATGATTTTGGCAAAACCGCAAATAATCCATTCATGGTATAATTAGCATACTTCAACCCCCTAACGATAAGCATAATTATGATAACTAAAAAATCACTTATTCAGTCTCCTGAAGCGATAGAAAAAATGCGTGTTGCCGGCAAGCTTGCCAGCGACGTCCTCGTCATGCTCGATGAGCACGTCAGAGTCGGTATCAGTACCGAAGCGCTCAATCAAATCGCTCACGATTACATTGTCAATGAGCAAGGCGCTATTCCAGCTCCGCTCAATTACAACGGCTTTCCTAAATCAATCTGTACCTCAGTCAATCATGTGGTCTGTCATGGTATTCCTACCGATAGTAAGCTGCTTAAAGACGGCGATATTATCAATATCGATGTCACGGTCATAAAAGACGGCTATTATGGCGATACCTCAAAGATGTGGATCGTCGGCAAAGGCTCTATCATGGCTAAGCGCATTTGCGATGTCGCTCAAAAAGCGCTGTACGCCGGCATGAGCGTTGTCAAAGACGGCGCGCGTCTGGGTGATGTCGGCGCGGCCATTCAAGAAGTGGTCGAGCCTGAGCGTTTTAGTATCGTACGCGAGTTCTGTGGTCATGGTATTAGCGATACCTTTCATCATGAGCCGCAGGTGATGCACTACGGCAAAAAGGGCACAGGCTTTGAGCTCAAAACGGGTATGACCTTTACCATTGAGCCGATGATTAACCAAGGCACTTGGCAGACTAAGATACTACCTGATGAGTGGACGGCGATTACTAAAGATCGTAAACTCTCAGCACAGTGGGAGCATACCATGGTCGTGACCGATAATGGCTGTGAGGTCTTTACGACTCGACCTGAAGAAGATTTGAGCTTTTTGACGCAGTAATAAAGAATAGACCGCTTAGGCGGTCTTTTTTTTGCTTTTAAAGTGCGTTTTTATTTATTATTTACCTCTATAATTATCTTGCACCCCAACAAGTTTAACCCAAAGATCAAACGGGATACCCTTATGTTTAATTGCGATGTCGCGGCCGTCTACATTACTCCACTGCCCGCCTTACAGCCGCCTGATATGACTACCGATACGCCTTTATTGGTTGTAAGCGACCCAAGCAGAAAGTCGTTACTGGGCATTCCTGAGTGGCTTGCACAAATCAACGAGGACATCAGTAGCGGCGTTGTACGCGGTATTGGCATACGCCAACTGGTCATCGCTCGCGCCTGTGCGATTGATGAGTTGCTCAGAGCCTTATTTTTATGGTTTGAGCTGGACAAAACCGACCTTGCGCTCTTTGCCACGGGGGGTTATGGTCGCGGCGAGCTATCCCTATACTCAGATATCGATATTTTACTACTAGCACCCAAAGAGATCAGCAAAGACGTCAGTAGTCGTATAGATCGCTTGGTGGCACTACTTTGGGATGTCGGTCTTGAACCTGCGCTCTCGGTGCGCACTACGTATGAATGCTTTGAGGCCGCAACAGATCACACGATTGCTACTGCTTTATTAGAGGCAAGACTATTAATCGGTAATGATGATCTCAAAGCCATACCCAAACGCGTGGTCAATGAGCAGTGGTCACAGCGTGCTTTTTTTGAGGCAAAGATAGGTGAGGCCAAATCGCGCTATCTGCGTCACAATGCTACCGAATACAACCTTGAACCCAATATCAAAACCGCACCGGGCGGCTTGCGTGATATCCACATCGTCGGCTGGGTAACTAAGCGCTATTTTCGGGTTGGTAAGCTTTACGATCTAGTACAGCAGAACTTTTTGACCGAAAAAGAGTTCGATGAGCTCAATTTTGCCGAGGACTTTTTATGGCAGATACGCCATCATTTACATGAGCTTACGGGGCGCAACGAGAACAAGCTATTATTTGATTATCAGCGTGATATTGCACAGCGCATGGGCTATGAGATGCAGCCAAGTGATGAGCCTAACGCCGCCGTCGAGCGCTTTATGCGGGATTATTATCGCTGCGCCATGCAGATATCAACGCTCTCTGAGATGCTTACCAACCACTATTTTGAGACCATTATCGAGCCTGAGCTTTCTGATGAAGAGCGTCCGCGCAAGCGTCCTCTAAATGCTCATTTCAATCAGATTGGCGATCAGATCGCGATGGCGCATCATCGTGTTTTTGCCCAGCACCCTGAGACGACTCTTGAGATGTTTTTGCTCATGGGACAACACGGCATCAAAACTGTACGCACCCGTACCCTGCGAGCGCTTAAGATTGCGGCGCGCGGTATTGATGAAACTTACCGTGATAACATTGATCATCAGGCGCTGTTTTTGGCGAATCTAAAGGAGCAAAACTATCTGTTCCATCGCCTGCGCATTATGAACCGCTACGGCATTTTAGGTAATTATATTCCCGCCTTTGGTCAAGTAACAGGTCTTATGCAATATGATCTATTTCACCGTTATACAGTTGATGCGCATACGCTGTTTTTGATTCGTATTTTGCACCGTTTTACCGATCCTGCCTACAATCAAGACTTTCCGCTGGTCAGTGCTATTTATCAACGGATTGAGCGTAAAGAGATCTTGGTATTAGCCGCGATGTTCCATGATATCGCCAAAGGTCGTGGCGGCAATCACAGTCAATTGGGGGAGACTGAATCCGTTGAGTTTTGCCTCAAGCACGGTATGAGTCTGGCAGATGCCAATCTCGTTGGCTGGCTAACTCGCTATCATCTACTGATGTCGATGACGGCACAAAAAAAGGATATCTCAGATCCTGAAGTCGTCACCATCTTTGCCAATCTGGTCGGTAATGTCACGCATCTGAATCATCTATACGTGCTGACGGTCGCTGATATGAACGCGACCAACCCTGAGCTATGGAATAGCTGGCGCGCCACTCTCATGAAGCAGTTGTACTCGCAAACGCGGCGCATATTGCGCGCGGATATCGATGCGCCAAATAACCGTAAAGATATGATCGATGCCACTTACAAGCAAGCACTGACGATGTTAGATAATGTCGACAACCAGCATATGAACCGCGATGAAGTACTCAGCCTATGGGATGATTTGGGCGATGAGTATTTTTTGCGTGAGATTGCAGAAGACATTCTTTGGCACACTGAGGCGATACTCAACCATCCCCCGATCGGACGCGCCTCAGATAGCGATAGCGCGCCATTAGTAGTGCTGCGAGAGCACCGCGAATTAGCACTTGATGCAGTGCAGGTCTTTGTTTATACCCAAGATCAAGCCAATCTGTTTGCAGTAACAATGGCGGTGTTTGATCAGATGAATCTAGACGTCTTAGATGCGCGTATTATTACTGCAACGCGAGATTTTGCTCTGGACTCTTATGTGTTATTAGATCGCAGTGGCACGCTACTCGCTGATGAGGACAGTCAGCAAGAGCTTAAGCAGCGCTTGATTAATGCATTCAAAAATCCAACTATGCCCAAGCTTGCACATAAACGCTTGCCGCGTCAGCTTCGACATTTTGAGGTGCCAACGACTATAGATTTTGAATTTAATGAAGCCTCAAGCCAGCATATTATGAGCTTGCAGACCTTGGATCAGCCAGGCTTGCTTGCGCGCGTGGGGCAAGAGTTTTTAGAGCAAAAAATAGAGGTGCACGCCGCGCGTATCACCACTTTAGGCGAGCGCGCAGAAGATATGTTTTATATCAGTGATCAAGATGACAAGCGGTTATCTAACGAAAGGCTTGCTTCGTTAAAAGCGGCTCTGATAGAGAGCTTGAATACTCGCCATAATGATACTTTAGAGTATTATCTATAAACCAAAAAAGCCTTGTCACTGACAAGGCTTTATTTTGTATTGCTAGGTCTATTTAAGCGATGTTTATCTAAGTGCACTTATACCCTATAAAGTACTTTTATATATAATTTCACT
>NZ_JBQQFC010000231.1:0-4024 GCF_052258445.1 Psychrobacter sp. T6-1 | reverse complement strand
TTTAAACTGGCTGTTTTATTACTTTATAAGCTAAGTACTAAAGTAGAATACGACGCGGATCAGCGAGTAAGGTTGTAATATAGCGAGTAAACACAGCAGCATCAGCACCATTAATAACGCGGTGATCATAAGACAAAGATAATGGCAGCATCAAACGCGGCTCAAAGGTTTTTGTGCTCTCATTCCAGCGCGGTTGCATACTCGCTTCAGACACGCCTAAAATACCTACTTGTGGCCAGTTTACCAAAGGCGTAAAGGCGGTGCCGCCCAAGTTACCTTGACTCGATATGGTAAAGCTTGCGCCTTGCAAATCTTTGGTACCAAGCTTTTTATCACGGGCTTTTGCTGCCAGCTCACCGATCTCAACGGCGATCTGCTTAAGACCTTTGTCCTGAGCATCTTTAATAACAGGGACAATCAGACCGTCATCAGTAGCAACGGCAATACCCATATTGACACTTTTGCGTAGGATGACTTGCGTATTATCATCACTCAAATGACTGTTAAAGCGCGGATGCTGAGTCAGCGCATAAGCGGTCGCTTTGACAATAAAGGCTAGTATGGTAAAGCCAATACCTTCCGCTTTCATGCCGCCTTTGAGCTCGCCGCGTAGCTTTTCAGTTTCGGTAATGTCTGACAAATCAAACTGCGTCACTTGCGGCAAATAGGTATTGTAGTTGAGCTGCGGGATTGAGACTTTTTGCAAACGGCTTAAATCTACCGTTTCGCTTTCTCCCCAAATCTCTGTATTACTCATATCAGGCAAACTTGGCAACCCTGAACCAGCTTGCACGCTACTAGTAGGCGCCGCCTTTTGTGTGGTAATACGCTCTTTGACATGTGCGAACAAATCCTCTTTTAGGATACGATCATTGATCGCTGAACCATTAACTTGAGTAATATCGATACCCAATTGACGCGCCAGCTTACGTACGGCGGGGCCTGCATACACTTCAGTCAACTTTTGATTGACCTCACGCTCTGTCAGCTTGTTATCCGCTCCTTTAGCTACTTGCTTAGGCTCACCCGTAGTTTGGTTTTGCGCAGAGGTATTTGCGTCCGAGCTATCTTTAGATTCTGATTTGGCAGGCTCTTTGTTCTCAGACGCTTTACTCCTGGACTCTTTGTCTTGAGAGAATTTAGTATCCGCTTTGTCGCTATCACTACTTTGTGAGCTACTCCCTTTGATAATAATAAAGTCTTGACCGTTAGCGACCATGTCACCTGCTTCAACCAATATTTTCTCAATCGTACCTGCCTCTGGCGCAGGCACTTCAACAGAGGCTTTATCCGACTCAATCAATAGTATGGATTGATCCGCGCTCACCGTATCGCCAACACTAACCATAATCTCAGCAACTTGTGCTTCATCTACGCCTAAATCTGGTAGCGCATGGGTGGTGCTAGCGCCCGACTTGGTAGTAGATTTATCTTCGCCTGCCGTGTCAGCATTTTTAATATCAGCCTTTTGCTGCTGATTATCGTCAGATTCAGAGGGTTCTTTATTGTCTTGTTTAGCCTTGTCTTGTTTAGACTTGTCTTCATCTGAACTTTGATTGTCGCTTTTAGCATCACTACTGTCATTGTTGCCCTCGTCGCTTTCAAGCTCAATGAGTACCATACCTTCGCTGACTTGATCGCCGACAGCCACATTGATATTCGTCACTTTACCAGCAGCTGAGCTTGGTACTTCAACAGAGGCCTTGTCAGACTCAATCAAAATAATGTTGTCGTCTTTGGCGATGACGTCACCGACTGCTACCATGATCTCGCTAACTTCAGCACTATCAACACCTAAATCTGGGGCTTTAATTTCCATCTTGTCCATCCTTGTCTTTTAATTACCTAGTCGTGTGATTATTAGTCATGAGGTTTATTCTGCGACGTCATCATCGTTAAGCAAAGTGGCATCGGCTTGATCTTCAGCACGGCCTTCACTTGTGATTTCATCGTCGTCTTCACCGACAAACTCAGGTACAGGATTTGGGTTGATGTTGTCAGAAGCTGGCGCTGGTGCATCTGGAAAATGATCGTACTGCGGCTGCGTCTGCCAAGCAGGTGGCTGATCGGTATCGATATCAAAGCTTGAAATGGCGTCTTTGACCAAACGCATTTCCACCTCGCCCTCATCTGCTAAGCGCTTCAACGTCGCTACTACAATGTGTGCCGCGTCGACATGAAAGAAGCTACGCAGTTGCTCGCGGGTATCGGAGCGACCATAGCCGTCAGTGCCAAGCGTGGTATAAGGACGATTATCAGGGAGCCAAGCGCGGATCTGCTCTGAGTAGTTACGCATATAGTCAGTCGCGGCTACCACGATGCCTTCATGCGGTGCGAGCAGTTCTGTGACCCAAGGCACGACTTCATCGTCCATGGGATGCAGACGGTTATAGTCATCACAGGCCATACCATCGCGGGTCAGCTCATTAAAGCTGGTCACGCTCCAGACGTTTGATGTGATATTAAACTCATCTTTTAAGATGCGCGCCGCTTTTTGTACTTCGCGCAAGATCACGCCTGAACCGAGCAGCTGCACTTGGCTTGAGCCGTTATCTTCTAATAGATACATGCCGCGCTTGATGCCTTCTTCCGCGCCCTCTGGCATAGCTGGCTGATCGTAGTTTTCATTCATGAGTGTCAGATAATAGTAGACGCGCTCGCCCTCGCCATACATACGGCGCAAACCGTCGTGCATCACGACTGCAAGCTCATAACCGAAGCAGGGATCGTAGGTGACGCAGTTGGGTACGGTGTTGAACAATATTTGCGAATGACCATCTTGATGCTGTAAGCCCTCACCATTCAATGTCGTACGCCCTGCTGTTGCACCCAACAAGAAGCCCTGCGCTTGACAGTCGCCTGCCGCCCAAGCAAGATCGCCTACGCGCTGAAAGCCAAACATAGAATAGTAAATATATAGTGGTATCATCGGCAAAGCATTGACTGAATAGCTGGTCGCTAGTGCTATCCACGTACTCATCGCGCCCGCTTCATTGATACCTTCTTCTAGCATATGCCCGTCGATGGCTTCTTTATAACCCATCAACGCCTCGCTATCCTCCGGCGTGTATTTTTGTCCTGCCGCAGAGTAAATCCCTAATTGACGGAACATACCCTCAAGGCCAAAGGTACGCGCCTCATCTGGCACAATAGGCACAACGCGATCTTGAATGTCTTTGTTTTTGAGCATCGCTGATAGCAGGCGCACGAACACCATAGTGGTCGACTGCTCTTTGCCTTTACTACCTTGTAGGACGCGATCAAATATCGAGAGCTCTGGAATATTAAGTGGAATATGACCACTACGGCGATTAGGCAGATGACCGCCCAAGGCCTCACGGCGACCCTTGAGATACTTCATCTCTATAGAGTCCTCGGCAGGGCGATAGAACGGCAGCGTCTCTAGCTGCTCATCAGTAAAGGGCAGATCAAATCGATCACGGAAGTACATCAGCGCTTCTTGATCCAGCTTTTTGATCTGATGCGATTTGTTTACCGCTTGTGCTTGATTTGATAGACCATAGCCTTTGACGGTTTTGACTAAGATAACGGTTGGCTGACCTTTGGTTTTCATCGCTTCACTAAAGGCGGCATATACCTTCATTGGATCATGACCACCGCGATTTAGACGGGAGATATCTTTATCAGAGAGCTCATTTGCCATCTCTTCTAGTTCTGGATACTTACCAAAGAACTCTTTGCGGACAAATTCAGGCGAGCGTGCTTCGTAAAGTTGATATTCGCCATCGACGGCTTCTTCCATACGGTGTTTAAGAACGCCCGTCTCATCTTTGTCAAGCAGCGTATCCCACTGACCGCCCCAAATGACCTTGATAACGCGCCAGCCTGCCCCGCGAAACACTGACTCTAGCTCTTGAATGATTTTGCCATTACCACGTACCGGCCCATCAAGACGCTGCAAATTACAGTTGATGACCCAAATCAGATTGTCGAGCTTTTCACGTCCTGCCAAGGATATCGCGCCCAAGCTCTCAGGCTCATCGGTCTCGCCATCTCCTAAGAA
>NZ_JBQQFC010000230.1:0-4074 GCF_052258445.1 Psychrobacter sp. T6-1 | reverse complement strand
TGCTGCTCTTTACCAACTTTGGCAGGCAAGTTTGACATCACCAAGCTAAAGTCCTTGTCCTTTGCTACATGATTAAAGCCGTTGGACAGGTGCACATCGATATTTTTCAGACCATTTTTTTCACAATTACGGCGCGCATATTCTACCGCCATAAAGTCCTTATCAATCAAAGTATGCTGACCATCTGGACACTCGCGCGCCGCCGTCATGCCAAGTACCCCATAACCGCAGCCTAAATCTATCGAATCGTCATCGGCCTGAAAATCCACATAATCAAGCAGCATCAAACTGCCATCATCGAGCTTTTGCGGTGAGAATATGCCCCACGTCGTCGCAAACTCAAACGGCTTGCCCAGCACGTTATCCGTAAAGTGGATATCTTCGCGCCAGCGTTCGGCACTCTTTAATAGCTCTGCAGGGGGACGGTGAGTCATAGTGGTCTCAATTGGTGAATAATAAGCGCTATTGTAACCACAACGGTGACAAATTTCAGCACCGTTTTATCGCGCTTGCGAAACTATAGTCTAAGATTCCGCTTTAAACGGCTCAGAGAATTGCAAAATTAAAAAACTCACCACCGACAAGATAATCGCAATCTCATAGCGCCCATACGCCACCGAAATCCCAATTGCTCCCGTATTCCACAAACTTGCCGCCGTTGCCGTGCCTTTCACACTACTACTACTCTTAAAGATAGCGCCGCCACCGATAAAGCCCATACCTGTGATAATCCCGTACATAATACGCGCCTCGGCATCACCCTCAGAAAATATATCTCGCCCCACCAGCATAAACGCACACGACGCGATCGTCACTAGCGGAAACGTCCTTAGCCCCGCGCCGTTATCCTTCATCTCACGATTCAGCGCAATCGGCAACGACAACACAAACGCAATACCTAACTGAAAAAAGTGATATTGCATCAAATCCATATCAATATCGAATCCAAACATAGCAGACTCCCTGTCTAGGCATATCGCCAAACTCTATAACCAATAGTCTAGCGCCAACGATATGCTTTGTCAGTTAGGAAGCGTTAAAGCCATTGGACGAGTGGCAGTCTAAGGAGTAATGGGAGCTGATCGCGCCTCAAGGTGACTATTTAATAATTACAAAATTAGATGCGGAGGGAAGTTTCGCTAATCGGTAAGATTCGCTGGACGCAGTATCATGGAAATAATACTCAATATCGGTGCGTGGAACGCGCTTTATGTCTGTTACATAACAAACAGATTTTGATGTAGGCTGGTGCTTTTAGCCCAGCGAATGAGAGAATTAAGCTCAAACACTAGAATTATCTTTTTATATAAGTGAGTTCATTTGTCGATATCAAAATCTTGAGGTTTTATAGATCGTGCTGGGCTAAAAGCCTAGCCTACGTACTAACTATGAGCAATTTCAGGAATTAAAAGAATGGTTAGGATAAGTGTTTTCTCCCATAGTTATGTAGAATGAAATAGCGCGTAGGGTGGGTTAGCGATAGCGTAACCCACCAAATCTAGAATCAACGCAATCTCGAAAGGTGGGTTACGTCTTGACTGCGCTCTTTGAGAGCTTGACAAAACTAACCCACCCTACAGGCTACCCTTTCAATTTCTCTTTTAAAACATAATCAAAGATAAACGGACCAAAAGGTAAAAACGAGCCGAGGACGCCAGCAGGCAGAGCCCAAAGTGGCATTTTTATTTTGCTAGCAGCGTAGATAAGCGTCAAAATATAAGCAACAAATAGTACCCCATGCGCTATACCAATGTATCTTACTGCTTCAGGAATGCCCAGCATATATTTTAGCGGCATCGCGATACCTAGCAACAATAAAAAAGAAGTACCCTCTAAATAACCCATGATAGTCAGCGTTTTAAGCGTAGAGTTTTGACTTTTGGTTAGATTAGGCGGGGTAGAGGGCTTGGCTTGCGGCACTGGATATTCCTTTTACGATCACTGATAATTATTGGTACGAAAAGTCTTTGTAGGCTGGTGCTTTTAGCCCAGCGAATACGCGAGTTAAGCTAATATATTAAAATTATTTTTCTATATAAAGGTAAATTAGCGAGTAGGGTAGGTTAGCGACAGCGTAACCCACCAAGTTTAGAATACAGTTATAAAAAAGGTGGGTTACGTCTTAACCGCATTCTCTTCGAGAATTTGTTAAGTCTAACCCACCCTACATCAAGCTTTTACCCTTTCTTCAATACCCTAACCACGCGGATGATGTTCCGCATGCAATTTCTGCAATCTCGCCGTCGCCACATGAGTATAAATCTGCGTGGTAGACAGGTCACTATGACCCAGTAATAACTGCACGCTGCGCAAATCCGCGCCATGATTGAGTAGATGAGTGGCAAAGGCATGGCGCAGGGTGTGCGGTGATAGCTCTTTATCAATACTGGCGACTTTGGCGTATTTCTTTAATAGATACCAAAAGTTCTGCCGGGTCATATAACCGCCTTGCGCGGTCAAAAACACCGCTTGGCAGTTGCCAGATTTTAAATGCGCGATCAGCTCACCGCGTCCATGAGATAGGTAATCCTCCAACGCGTCTGCTGCATATTCGCCTAGAGGTACGAGGCGAGTTTTATTGCCTTTGCCGGTAATCTGTAACCAGCCTGCATTGAGGTTCACTTGTTCAAGCGACAAATTAATCAGCTCACTAACGCGTAGACCGCAAGCATAGAGCACCTCTAACATGGCTTTGTCTCGTAGACCGAGGGCAGTACTAGTATCGGGCGCAGCGAGGAGGTTGTCGACATCCGCTTCCGCCAAGTCTTTAGGTAAGGGGCGTCCGATCTTGGGGCTTTTAATACGCTCGCAAGGATTGTCCTCTCGCAGGTTGCTGGCAATCATCCAAAGGTAGAATTGGCGCAAGCTTGAGAGCATACGTGCTTGGGTGCGCGGGGTTTTATCGCTTTGTGCGAGCGTAGATAGGCAATGGAGTACGTCATCGGCTTGCCACTTGGTCAGAGCGATCGGGTTGGTCAGCTCACAAGCGCGTAGGTCGCGCACATAAGCATTACGGGTACGCGTAGCCAGACCACGCGCCAGCATGGCTTGACGAAATTCCGTCACATAATACGGTTCGTCATCGACGGCGAGCGCTTTGGGTTGTCGCTGTTGGACGGCGCGATCACGGCTCATAGCATTTACTCGAAAGTTTAAATATTTAATTACAGGATTGAGCTGTGAATTTTTAAGCCCAATCGGTGCGCGAGGCGCACCCTATAGAAAACTCAAAGTTAAACGTTAGGCAGGTTGCAAACACCAAAGTGAAGTGATCTCACGACGACGCGCCGCAAATAGCGGATCAGTCTCATCTTGGCTACGACCGTGTTTGGGCTGGGTGTCGAGACGGTATTTTACGGTTAAACCACTATCGGCAAACCAGCCTAATAATTCCTCACGAGTGCGCAGATGCAAATGCTCAGCTAAGTCCGATAGGATAAGCCAAACCTCTCCTTGCTCCGCTAAGTGAGACTTTGCGCCTTGCAACAATCCGCGCAGCATTGCGCTATTGGGGTCATAGACGGCGTACTCAAGCAGGGCTGTGGGCTTGGCAGGTAACCAAGGTGGATTACACACAATAAGATTGGCGAGCGGCGCATCAGTCGGATATAGGTTGGCCTCTTGCAACTGTATATCAGTCAGATCTAGACGCGCAAAGTTATCACTAGCGCAGGCGAGGGCCCGCGAGCTCAAGTCCGTTGCTATGACTTGTTTTGCGCCGCGCTTTGCTAAGATGATCGCTAATAGTCCTGTACCCGTACCGATATCGTAGGCGACATCAGGCACAACTGGCAAAGGCGCATCGAGCAATAGCTGTACATACTCATGCCGAGTCGGTGCAAACACACCGTAATGCGGATGAAGGGTTAGCTCTAAAGTGTCGATCTTTACACCTTTTTCACGCCATCCTGCTGCACCAAGCGCTCCTTGCACATCACGAAATGACAGCACGTACCTCTCATCGACCTTTTTATCTAACGCACCAAAAGCGGCAATGCAAGCAGTGCTCATATCAGGAGCACGGCGCAAATGGCTACCATAATCTGCATCCAGCTCCAACAGCAAACGGCTGAG
>NZ_JBQQFC010000229.1:0-4100 GCF_052258445.1 Psychrobacter sp. T6-1 | reverse complement strand
TAGTTATCTAAATAGATACTAAGAACGTCTTTTACAAAAGCGTAACGCGTACTCAGTCTTTATTTTTGACCTCGCATTATAACGCAGCTCAAAGCGGTAGAATCAGTTGCCACATTTAATTTATCACAACAAAACGATACACAGTCACTCATAGTCTTATTTGGATGCACTCACGACTCTTGCTATAGTAAGGAGCGCCTGACATACAATAACTAACGACCAAAATTAAGGATATAAAAATGGCTGACAAAGAAAAAGACAAAGACAATAAAAATCTCATCGACAATATGAAGCTTATCTTAGGTAAAGAAGATAAATTAAATGATCAACTTGAGAATGGTCGCGGCCTTGAGCGTTACGCTAAGGATTTGCTCCTTTTGCTAAGCCTAGTAAAAGACTACTATCAAGGTAATTATCGCGATATTCCCTACAAGACCATATCAGCAGCAGTGGTTGGCCTACTCTATGTCCTAAACCCTATCGATATCATTCCAGACTTTATACCGTTTATCGGTCAGATCGATGATGCACTGGTACTCAAGTTTTGTCTCAAGCTGATGGAAAAGGATCTGCTAAAGTACAAAACTTGGAAAGATGAGCAGACAGCAGCCAAAGACGGTGACAAACTATCGGAGACTACGGATGAAAAGGCGCAGAATAAAGACAAGGACAAAAAGAAATCCGCTAAAGAGTCAAAATAACTCGCTCACCATAGCTATCAGGTAGTACTTGTAGCAAAAACACGCTCAATGAGAGACTCATTAACCGTGTTTTTATTTACTAGCTTAATCGCGCTAATCGTCTCAAACTTGTCCTAGTCTGGAACGTCATAATTGGCTTTTTCTGGATTAAGACCAAATGAGTAGACAAAGGTGGCAACGAGACTGTTGACTATAATAAAAGGGAGATCAAGAGCGACATGCCCAAGAATATAGCGCCCCAGCATCCACGACACAATTAGCATAACAATAAAGAAGCCAGCCAGATAACCCAAAATCGCTGGATGTTTTAGGTGATAAGGCTGCTCAGGGTTTTTGTCAAGCAAATAAAGTCGAACCGCCCAGCCTGCTGCATAAGATAGGCCGCCCAACACCACATAACCCAAAAAATTCATATTTTTAACTCAATTAATCGTTTTTTATAGACAAGATTTACCTATTCTATCAAGCGATATCAAATGCTTTCGTTCACATTATCAATGACGATATCGGCATGCGGATTAGCCAAAATATCGGTATTGATATCATCGCACTCGACGCGGTAGATGGTATTAGCGCCGCGGTAGATGTAGGATAGATATTCGCTGTCAAGTAGCGGGTCGATATTAGCATAGACAGGCTTGACATGGGCGAGTACCAGCACTCTATCAGGACGCGCGATGAGGGCATCGACATTGTCAGGGTCAATAGAAAAATAGGTCGGTATTTCACTGTTATCGAGCACCTCTAAAGGCTCAGGATCATCCCAAACTCGCCCGCTACTGGCAGGCTCTTTCATTTGCATCACGCGCATCCCATCAATCTCGCTCACCTTTATTTGAGCAGGCTCATCATGGCTGACCGTATAGCAGCCGTCAAATACAGACAAGTTAGGTGACGCGGTAGCTACTACGCCATCTGCCGTGGTGTCGTTGCTACAACCTATAAACACTAAGGCACTACTCACAACCAAGACAACTTTACATGCTGCTAATCGGTGACGTCTAACGGTTTGAAGTAATGACATGCTAGGGTTTTCCTAAATAATGAGGTAGAAGCGATGCAATGCGCGTTTGCGATAATTTTAGCAAAAAAATAAATCTGGTTTTGTTGTGATATGTGGTTTTAGGAGTTTATTGCTGACAGTCGCCCCTATCGACGACGTATTTGCTATAATCAAAGGCATAAATCTCACAGCTATTATTTGCTAAAATACGCTCGATACTGGTTTTTTATCTGCGTCTAAGACCCTACGCAATCCTCTATTTTTATCTTAATTCATTGAGTTTTTATGTCAGACAATCCATCTTTATCAGTCGCCCCTAACCCTTTAGACGCCAAACTAGATACTACAGTTGCCTACACTGACGGCGCTTGTAAAGGTAATCCTGGCGCTGGTGGTTGGGGCGCACACCTTATATTTAGCGATGGACGTACGCAGGATTTATATGGCGGCGCTGATGCGACGACCAATAATCGTATGGAGCTTATGGGCGCGATCAAGGCGCTTGAGCATAGTCCAAAGGCGCAAAAGATTGAGATTTGGACTGACTCTAGTTATGTTCAAAAAGGCATAACAGAGTGGATTGAGGGCTGGAAAAAGCGGGGCTGGAAAACGGCAAGCAAAAAACCTGTTGCCAACCAAGATCTGTGGCAATTGCTAGATGAGAATTGTCAGAACCGTAAGGTCGCTTGGCACTGGGTCAAGGGTCATGCTGGTCACGCGGGTAATGAGAAAGCGGATGAGCTGGCAAACCTCGGTGTCACCTCTAGTCATGAGCCGCCTCGCCAGTCATTAGCACCTGATATAGATAAAAAAAAAGCGCAAATAATGCCTGATGACGACTGGATCAATTTAGATCCTTTAGGTTTTAATATGATGGATGAGCTGAATGAACAAGAGCCAGACTTGCCTAATACTCAGCCAAATACTACTGCTACTACGAGTACTAAGATGACAAACCCTGATAATCAAACCGGCGATATGCCTACAACTGACAGCGCAGCTCCCAAGTTTGATGGCGATACCAGCCGCGCCAATCCACACTTTCGTCCTTTGCTTCCGAAGCCCATCCATCGTCATGAGACTGATCGCCAGCTCATCATGGATACAGAGACCACAGGGCTTGAGGCATTGGGTGGCGACCGTATTATTGAGGTCGGTATTGTTGAGATGGTGGCGCGCAAGTTTACGGGTGAAAAACTTCACGTCTATATCAATCCGCAGCGCGGCATGGATGAAGAGGTTATCCGTATCCATGGTATCTCAGAGGCGTTTTTGACCGACAAACCCACCTTTGATCAAGTCGCAAAAGATCTTTATGACTTTATGGATGGTGCTGAGATTATCGCTCACAACGCCTCATTCGATATGAACTTTTTGAATATGGAGTTTGCCAAAGTAGGCTTGTCAGACTTCGCCGAGCGCGTACAAGTGACTGACTCTCTATTGATGGCAAAGCAGCAATACCCTGGACAAAAAAACACTCTAGATGCACTCGTACGTCGCTTAAATGTCGGTAAGCAAGACCGTACCTTTCACGGGGCACTGCTAGATTCTGAAATCCTAGCGGAAGTCTATCTAGCGATGACCGGGGGTCAGGTTACGCTCGCTATTGAAGAGGACATCCAGACAGATGGCGGACAAGCGGCGCATGCGAATTTTTCTGAATTGGCATCCTTGCTATTAGCATCAAGCTTAGATGAGGATGCCAATCAGCACTGGTTTGCCTCTTTGGCAGATAAACATCCTGAAATAAAAGCTCAGATATCGCAATAAACGCCCCAAAAAGATAACAGCTTGCACGTATCACAGACAGATGTAATGATAAGCTGCTGAGCGGATGCTCATAGACACAAAGCTTGATTTGCATTATTGTAGAACTCATTTATGGCAGCCTTGTCTACCCTCTCTTGCTATCGGCACTACACGGAATAACAATTATGAGCCAGTCTGAGCAAATAAAACTACTCGCCCCAAGCTTAAGTGTGACCAATTTTAATCTGCCATCTCTGCATCTGTTATATGATGAGATTATTGCCACATTGACTCAGGTTGAGAGGCATTTAACTGAGTTTAACGATCATCATGATCAAGCGCCGTTATTGCTAGACTCCGTGGAAGCGCTTGAGCAATTGTCTTGCGTCTTTGAGCTGATCTCTTTGGCAGGTGGACAAGTCCTTAGCGCTGCTATCGCGCAAGGATTGCAGCGGATCCATGATAACACTGAGCAAAACGATACCGCACTCATTATGGATTTATCAGAGGCCATCATGACACTTGATCGTTATGTTGAATTTGTACTGTTAACAGAGACGGTAGAGCCTACGTTATTATTACCTATTATCAACAAGTTGCGCGCCCACAGCGGCGCTGATCCCATAGCGTCTGACTACTTTAGT
>NZ_JBQQFC010000228.1:0-4100 GCF_052258445.1 Psychrobacter sp. T6-1 | reverse complement strand
AGCTCAAAACTGAACTATTCAGCAATACGCTGCAAAAACGCCTGCGTACGCGGATGCGAGGATAGCTCAAATAACTGCTGCGCGCTGCCCTCCTCGACCACATGACCGTCTTCAATAAGCACCACATGATCGGCGACATCGCGCGCAAAATTAATCTCATGGGTCACAACGACCATCGTCCAGCCTTCAGAGGCCAGTTGTTTCATCGTGCCCAGCACATCTTGTACCAGCTCGGGATCAAGCGCTGAGGTGGGCTCATCGAACAAGAGCAACGATGGCTCAATAGCAAGCGCACGGGCGATACCGACGCGCTGCTGCTGACCGCCAGATAATTGAAACGGATACAAATCGGCTTTATCTGACAGCCCAACCTTTTTAAGTAATGCTAAAGCCTGATCACGGGCTTGCGCCTTGCTTTGTCCTTGTACTACCGTCGGCCCTAGCATGAGATTCTCAATCGCGCTTTTGTGCGGGAACAAATTATAAGACTGAAAGACCATACCCGCTTTACGTTGCAAGGCGAGCAAAGTTTTCTTTTTGGGCTTGGTGGCAAAGTCGACTGTCAAGCTACCATCATCAAAGCTAATGCTGCCTTGGTCTGGAATCTCAAGCGCATTTAGGCAACGCAAAAAGGTGGTCTTTCCCGACCCTGATGGCCCTAATATCACCACAACTTGACCTTTATGAATGGTCAAATCGATGCCTTTGAGCACTTGATTACTGCCAAAAGCTTTGTGAATATTGCTGACTTGAATCATAACCGTTTCCGCTGACAAATTGAAAATACTAGTGAAGTGAGTGCGAGTTGAGCATAGCGTTACTTAGCGATGTAACGATCAAGTCGCGTCTCAAGCTTACCTTGGATAAAGGTTAAAAACAGACAAATACCCCAATATATGAACGCCGCTTCGGTATAGACCAGCATAAACTCATAGTTGCGCGCGGTGATGATCTGCGCCTGTTTAAACAGCTCAGTGACTAGTACTAATGAGGCAAGTGAGGTGTCTTTGACGAGGCTAATAAAGGTATTAGATAATGGCGGTACAGACACTCGTAGCGCTTGCGGTAGTATCACATGGCGAAAGGTCTGCAGGTAGGTAAGCCCGACCGTTGAGCCTGCCTCCCACTGCCCTTTTGGAATAGACAAAATAGAGGCGCGCACCGTCTCTGACGCATAAGCACCGATATTGAGTGAAAAAGCAATGATCGCCGAGGGAAAAGGATCAAGTTTGAGCCCTATACTTGGCAGACCATAAAAGATGATAAACAACTGTACCAGCATCGGCGTGCCGCGAATAGCAGAGACGTAGATGCGGGCGAGCCTATAAGCTATTTTGTGAACCCAGCCTGCGCGCGGCACGATACGAATGAGTGCTACCGTCAACGCAATAGCCATACCGATTGCAAAGGAGATTAGCGCCAGCGGTATCGAATAGTAGATACCGCCTTTGAGCATAGGCCAGAATGAGGTAATAACGATCTGTGCCCGCGCCGCATCCATAAAGGGCAAGAGTGCCAACAATTCTGCGAGCACTGAGGTTATAGACGCTAGCATTATTTTTGCTGGCTTATATCAGCACCGAAAAACTCTTGGCTGAGTCTGGTAAGCGTCCCATCAGCTGCCAGTGCTGCCATAGCTTCGTCTAGCTTTGCGACTACGGCGTCATCACCTTTGAGCAGTACTAAACCTGAACCTGTCTGTTCACTAGCGGGAGCCACCAATTTGATCTCAAGATCACTATCTGGGAATTTTTTGAGATAGTCGAGTACCGCAAGATTATCATTCATCGTAAAGTCCGCGCGGTCTTGCTTGACCAGTTGGATCGCTTGTGCCATTCCTTCAACAGGTATCACCTCAGCGCCGTAATTCTCGGCAAGCTCGCCATAGTTACTACTGAGTGATTGCGCGCTACGCAGCCCTTTTAAGTTTTCCCATGAGCTATAGCGATTGTCATCGGTTGCGGCTAAGACCACCGCGCCTGACCAGCTATACGCTTGCGACTTGTCATACTTAGCTAAGCGCTCAGGCGTCGTTAGACTCACTTGGTTGGCAACCATATCAAAGCGCTCTGAATCTAGACCTGCCAGCATCGCATCCCACTGAGTTTCTTTAAAATCAACATCGACGCCCAGTTTGTCGGCGACGGCGCGAGTGACTTCGACATCGTAACCGGTCAGCGCGCCGCTCTCATCGTGATAAGTAAACGGCGGGTAAGTGCCTTCGGTACCGACGTTGATAGTACCGCCATTGTTGATACGTTGCAGCAGATCGGAGCCGGCCGTGCTATCTGCTGTAGTGGTATCGGCATCAGTGGTGGTTGATTGGCCACAAGCGGCAAGTAGTACGGTGCTAGCGGCAAAGGCCAAAAGAGTACGACGATTCATAAGGCGTCCTTATAAGAGGAATGAATAAAGAATGAGCAATGTTGTCAAATATAACATACGTGCTATAGCGGGTGAGGACTGATTTGAAGACGGCAAGGGTATTTTTCAATATGTATAACATTTTATAAAAACATCTGGTTATTATCCCTTATACATAAAACAGCCCCAAACATTGAATGCTTGAAGGCTTATGCCTATTTAGAATATGAACCTTACTTTACGTATTTTTATGCGGCATATTTTTAGCGCCCGATTAGGTGTCGTCTCTACAAACGTTTAATTGAGATCTACCTTCGTGACTTGTCTACTAGCACGCATAATTTACATGACTTTTTTGCAGATATGGCATATGAGTATTTGCACGCTGAGTCCATATATAATCGAGTTATTTTTATGCTCAAGAGCTATAATACATCAGCATTGTAAGCCAATTTCTTCTTCTTTGATGAGACCCTCACCACCTATGCAAAACACGTATCAAACTGCAGCCCTAAATAACAATTATGACTATGCAGATGTTCTTTATTCTCCTTATCAAACCTTGCCTTTTGTGATACAAGATGCGCTATTGGATCGACAACGTATTATCTTAGTGGCTAACAATCCATCGATTACCGAAGACAAATTACAAGCCCTTTTGCAGCCAACAGATATGCTGGTTTTGTTTAATGACTTTATCCATGCTCAGTTTTTCGCGCATCATCCTAGCGCTAAGGATTTACCAAAACTTCTATTTTTTCGACAAAATGGCGATAGCTTATTGCATTTTGGTCTGCCGCCGCGCAGCAACAATCTGACAGCGATGCTCGATATGGCGCAGCAAGCGACGCTTGGCGTTTTGTTTGGCAATACGCACTATCAGTTTCCAACACCAAGCGATGACCCAAGACCTAACGATGATCCCATTACTGCCAAGCGAGTGCTCAAGATTCCAAGTCAGCTTGATGAGCTGCTGCGTAGTGAAGCGCACTGTAGCGTACTGTCAGAGCAGCACAGCGTCGTCGAGGACTATCCTATCTTTGCCGACATTCACTCGTCCGCGCCAACGTCAGGGTTTTTGTTGTATCGTTTACTGTTGGCAGCGTGCTTAGAGGTACAGCCGCAGCGAGATACTGATACGCCAATATCGATAGTGATGCTGGGGTTTAATAATGATGACAAAACCGCGAATTTTTGGGAAGGTCATAACTGGGCGTTTGAGAGACAAGAGCTTGCCGCGCCGCCGCAAGGTGTCGAGATTATTCGCCAGTATTGATTGATTCTGACTTATACATAAGGCGCATCTGGATAGTGCGCCGCTGTAATCTCCTCATAACTTGGCTGGCGCTTGATACAAATGGGTGTAGTTTGCGCCTCTTGCCAGTCAATCAATTGCAACTGCGCAAACTCGCCAAGCCACCCTCCCATCGGCCAGTGCTGCCATTTCTCATAAAAGCGATTGGCATTGATAACGATACTGTCCAAATGATTAAGCGGCGGCCGGTGGACACTATGCTGCTGATGATAAATCACATCGCTTGTCACATAAAAATCGATGTCCAGCGTACGCGCCACAAAAGCAAAATCAGTATCCTCAGCGCCATAACCAACATAATCGGTATCAAAACCACCAATCTGCTCAAACTGAGGTCGCATAATCGCAAAGCAAAGACTCCAAAATGCGCCATAATCTTGCGTCTGCTTGATAGTCGTATCTTGCTGTAGATCAAAGTTAT
>NZ_JBQQFC010000227.1:0-4115 GCF_052258445.1 Psychrobacter sp. T6-1 | reverse complement strand
TATGACTTATTGTGCCGCCATCCGCTTAGAGGATGGCTTGTTGTTTGCCAGTGATACCCGTACCAATGCAGGCGTCGATCACATCTCAACGTTTCGCAAGCTCTATCAATATGGTGTTGAAGGCGAGCGCTTTATGGTACTACAAACAGCAGGCAGCCTTGCCACCTCGCAGGCGGTGTTTAATAAGCTACAAAACGATATCGATCAGCATAACGAGGGCAATATCAATACGGTTGCGACGCTATTTGATGCCGCGCAGATGGTTGGCGAGTGTATGCGCAGCGTTATGAATCACGCCAAAAAAGTGGCTAATGCCTCTATCGATGGCGCATTTACCAGCTCCTTTATGCTCGGTGGTCAAATCAAAGGTCAACCCAGCGAGCTGTACATGATCTACCCTGAGGGCAACTGCATTAGAGCGACCGAGGATACGCCGTTTTTTCAATTGGGTGAGAGCAAATATGGCAAGCCTATTTTGGATCGCTCAGTTAAATTTGATACCGATATCAATCACGCGACCCAAGCCTTGATGCTCTCGTTTGACTCAACCATACACTCCAACCTCTCTGTCGGTATGCCGATCGATTTTGTTGTTTATCAAAACGATAGCCTTACCATGCCTAAAGGTCGCCGTATTGAGGCCGATGATGAACACTTTAACAAAATCAGCCGCGACTGGTCAGAGGCGCTACGCAATACGTTGATGGAGCTACCCGCCTGCCCTGAGGATTATTGGGATTAGGCGAGATCAGGGCTTTAGCGCTTAACATCTAGGGTGTACCCCGCGCATCAATCTCTTACTATTGATGCGCATCTCAAGAACCAACCTCAATACTTTTTTTACCAAACCTCAGCTTCACATTCGCCAGTATTAGTCCTGATAAAATAAGCACCATCGCCAGCATCTTCCACCAGGTTAGCGCCTCCCCTGTCAGTAGCACTGAGGTCGCCATACCAGATATTGGCACCAGCAGAGCAAATGGCATAACCTTTGAGGCGGTGTTTTGCGCCAGCAGATGCGCCCACAGTCCAAAGCCTATTAGCGTCGAGATATAGACGATAAACCCAAGCGATAGCCAAGACTTCATTGATGCCTGCGTGAATGTTACTAGCTGCCAAGCATCAGGCTCAAGTATCAAAGATGATAGCGTCAATATCACGCAAGCGATTAACCCGCCCCATACCACCAGAGCTAACGCTGATAATGCTGCTGATCTATTCGAGGTCTTGCTATTATTCATTGAGATAGCAGATGTCGTTGTGATCTGCTGCTTTGAGGCCTGTTTTGAAGCAATGTTGCCAAAGCTCCAACCTATCGCGGCAATCAAAATACAGATAAAGCCCGCCAGCGGCATATCACCGCCGAGGTTCAATGCAATCACCCCAAGTCCAAGTACACCGATCACCATCCCTACTATTTGCTTACCACTTACCGCCTCACCCAATAATAAAAAAGCCAGCAATACGGTGATAAAAATCTGCATTTGTAATAGTAGCGCTGTAAGTCCTGCCGATGCGCCTAGATGCATAGCGGTAAAGACAAAGGCGTACTGCAACACAAAGGTACCAATCGCATAAATAAATAAGGTGCGATTAAATTTGGGCGGCTTAAGAAACAGCACTAAGGGCACGGCAGTAAAGAAAAAACGCATGGCGGTGAGCATGAGTGGCGGAAAGCTCTCAAGTGACCATGCAATAAAGGTGAAGTTTACGCCCCAAATAAAGGCAACTAGGACAGCTAAAGCAATATGAATTGGGGTCATGTTAGTGTCCGATAGGTATTGTTTTTATAAAGTTTAAAATTTTATAAAGCCTAGAGTTTTACAAAGCTTAGAGCAAGGTCATCCACCCAGTGGTTTACTCTATCTATAGCTTTTGTTTTTGAAAAATAACACAAACAGGATAAAAAAAGCAGAGATAGCAATCGAAAAAACAAAGAATATGACATTGGTATTGATCCAACCAAAGTAGCTCAATATAGGCGCAGGCAAAAAAGCACCTAAGGTAGCAAACAGCGCAATGATAGTCTCATTAATCCCCTGAAATTTTAGTCTTTGCGGCCCTTGAATATTGCTTAGCAACGTAGAGCCTCCTGAATACGTAAAATTCCAACCTACGCCCAAAACGATCAAAGCAATATTAATATAAATAGTATCAGCAAAAAGTACAGGCAATAAGCAAGAGAGCGATATGAGTAAGAAGCCAAGTATAATGGTATTGACGCTATTAATAATATGAATCAATTTGGCGACAAAAAACGAAGGTAAAAACATCGCCAGCACATGCATCTGGATAGCGTAGGAGGCATAGTCAAAAGAATGACTTTGCTTTAAAAATAGTGACGACGCTATCATCATCAGATTCATGATGTAGTAGCCCAGCGCCCCGCCCAATATAGCGATGATAAGGGTATATTTTTTGACCGTCAGCGCATTCGAGACCGCTTTTGCATTTTGCGTACTACTCACATGCTGGGTGTTTGACTTGTGGTGATGGCTGTTTGATTGATTCCAATGATAAAGGATTACAGATAGCACAAGCGCTAAAACTGACAAGGATAAGTAGATCAAAGCGTAATCTGGTAAGTCCGATAGTTTGGCTAAATTTATCGCCAGTAGTGGCGCGATGATAGCGGCAAACACGCCGCCTGAGATGACCATTGAGGTCGCTTTAGCAATAAGCTCACCACTTAGGATATCTGTCGCGGCAAATCTATAAAAATTAGCCGTTGAAATAAACAGTCCTAATAAAAAATGGCTCAAGCACAAATACAAAAAGTTCTCATAAATTAATGATAAAAACCCAATAACGCCTGACAAGAATAAAAATAAAATACCCATCTTAAAAATACGATAACGACCAAACCTCTCCATCAGCTTTGAGAACATAACCGTGCTCAGTAAAATCGCCAAAAACTGCAATCCATAGGGGATGGTGGCGTAACTGACTTTTGGCGCTAATGTCAGTCCGACCAGCGCCGCCACCGTCACTGACAACACCGCTGTGGTCAAATTAATACTTTGAGCTACTAATAAAAAATAAACCTGCTTAGGTAGCTTATTGTGTTTTTGTATATCACTTTGCATATCTAGGCTCTTTTAGAGGATCAGTCAGATTGTAAAGGGTAAGTGAGATTAGACTTTGATCTGTCAGACTGACTTTACAACCAAAGCATACTACACCCAAACACAAAAAAAGCCAGAGACTAGCTTTCGCTAAATCTCTGGCTTTGGCTTGTACCTCTAACTAAATGAATCGCTTCATCTAGTTATTAGGTTTAGTTACTTAAGTGTAGCTGCTTAAGCTTAGTTACTTAAGCTTAGCTACTACGAGTTGCCACCACGGTTGCCGCTGTTTGAGCGACCGCCTGAGCGATTGGCTGGACGACCTTGGCTGCCACTTGGACGATCACGGCCTGTTGCCGCGCGATCACCGCGTGGTACGCCAGTACCATCACTGCGACCAGGGCCAGTACGTTTACCTTGATACGGCTTGCCACCAGAGCGCTCATTTGGCTTACCTGATGAGTCGCGCGGCTTACCTTGATAACCGCTGTCATTGCTGGCGCGCTGAGAAGTAGCAGCGCCACTTGACTTGCCTGCGTAACCGCCGCCATTGCCTGAGCGACCACGGCCGCTACCACCGCCGTTTGAGCGACCACGTCCACGTCCGCGACCTTTAGGCTTGTTCTCACTAGGTACGTACGTCTTTTTGGGCTCCATGCCAGCGATGACGCCCACTTCCATCTTGCGATCAAGATAGCGGTTGATAGCGTTAAGCTGCGGGCGATCATCCATGCTACATAAGCTGATAGCAACACCAGTACGACCCGCACGGCCACAGCGGCCAATACGGTGGACGTAATCTTCGGTTTGGCGCGGAAGATCGTAGTTGATGACGTGTGATAATGCTGGCACGTCAAGACCACGAGCGGCCACGTCTGTTGCGACTAGGATCTTGCACTTGCCGTTACGCAAATCTTGCACGATACGGTTACGCTTGCTTTGTGGTAGATCACCATGCAAGAAGCTGGCTTTATGGCCTTGCTCTTGTAGAGACTTGGCTAGTTTTTCAGTGCTGCGCTTAGTGGCGGCAAATATGATGATTTGCTCCAT
>NZ_JBQQFC010000226.1:0-4127 GCF_052258445.1 Psychrobacter sp. T6-1 | reverse complement strand
CCTGTCACAGCCAACTTGCCGTTTGATGGGCGTTTGCGCATGCTTGGCGCAGGATTGGTGCATCATTCCAACGGACGCTCTGATCCTATCTCGCGCTCATGGAACCGCGCTTATCTAATGGCGGGTGCTGAATGGGGCAAATTCTCAATCGTGCCACGCGTTTGGGCGCGTATCAATAACGAAAGTGATAGTAGTGAGGACAACCCAGATATCGAAGATTTCTTAGGATATGGTGATATCAAGTTCTTATATGATTTGCCAAAACAGCAAAGCCTCAGCGGTACGCTACGCTACAATCCGAGTACCAATAAGGGTGCGGCGCAAATTGACTATATCTATCCGCTATCAGAAAACGTCAATGGCTATGTGCAGCTGTTCCAAGGCTATGGCGAGTCGATCATAGATTATGATCACGAGAATACTGCGATCGGTTTTGGTATTGTCCTCAACGATTGGAAAGGGTTCTAATACGGGTGAATAAACCAAAGAGCGCCTTATGCATGCCCTAGCGTCTTATTTAAAGGCGCTTTATCCAAAAGTATCTTATTTAAAAGCACCTTACCAAAGTGGCTTGTGGCTGGCAGAGTATCTAAGCATACGCTGCCAGCTTTGTCGTCTTTATCCTAGTACATCAAAGCACCATCTCAATCATAATCATTCAAACTCTCAAAAACTAAGCAAGCGTTTTAGTCGTGGACTACTATGCACGCACTGTCATCACGATATTGTCTGGCTACCAGCGCCATTTTTTGTAGATATCGCACCTAGTATGACGCTACCTATTCAGGCGGCGACCTATTACGACTATCCTATACGTCAAGCCATTCGCGCTTTTAAGCATCATGAAGATATGACAAAACTTGCTATCCTCGTCCATGTCTTACGTCAACTGCCGCGCCCGCATGGCTGTCATTATGCCAACAGCGTTATCATACCTATGCCAACGACTAATGCACGCCTAGTCAAGCGCGGTTTTGATCCTGTGAGTATCTTGTCGATACAACTCTCCAAACACTGGAACATACCGCTGTGGCATGGCGCCAAGCGTATCGACAGTACCAGTACCCAGCAAGGCCTGACCCGTAGCGAGCGTTTAAGTAACCTAGACAATGCCTTTGCGTTAACTCAGATGCCGCCAGTCAAACGCCTTATTTTATTCGATGATGTCGCAACGACAGGGGCAAGTCTACAAGCGCTTGCACGTACCTTTTATGAGCAAGTACCGCGCTCACATGCATCTACGTCCTCTAATGATAGCTATCAAATCCTAGCTTATGCCTTGGCACATGGCAGCCAATAGCAGATTTATCATTCCTAATTATTTTGTTGCTTATATGTTACCTTGTCGTTATATTAAATGCTCAGTTCACGTTATTAATGAAGTAGTTAACAGATATAACAAGACTCAGGCAGTATCAGCTCGTAGGCATGATGGAACAAAAATTGCACTGATATAAGCTATACCATTTTAGTCATCAAAATAGATGATAATAAAACAAGTGCTTATCAATAGGAATCAAGTGTGAACGTCTCTACAACACAGTTAGCACTTAAGCAGTCAGGATTTACTTTGATTGAGCTGATGGTCACCATCGCCGTCCTCGCTATTATTGTCAGTATCGCCGCGCCCAATATCAGCACGCAATTGGCCAATCAGCGAGTGAAGTCGACAGCTGCAACGCTTGAGAGTGCATTAAAAGAGGCAAAGGTTGAGAGTATTATTCGTCGGCAGAACATTACAGTTGCGTATAATAGTGCTTTGAAGACAATTACTGTAACTGATAGAAGTAATAGTGTTATAGCTAGTTATAACGTTAATAGGCAGAGTACTGTCAGTCAATCTATTACGCCTGCTAGTACTACTCAGGTCGTATTTCAACCGAATAAAGTGATAAGCGGGGCAGGCACTGAAGTTGTCTATACTATCTGCGATGATAGTTCTACTAACGAGACCTCAAGACATGTCACAGTTAACAAAATCGCTAATATCAGTGTTACAAACACTGGGAGCTGTTAATGAACAGTAATACTACACAGACAGGGGTAGGTTTAGTAGAAGTAATGGTTGCTCTGCTTTTATTAGCAGTAGCCGTATTAGGTTATAGTGCGTTACAAGGCCGAGCTATAAAAGCAACCAATGAGTCTTTTGAGCGTTCGCAGTCACTGGTCATGATGCGTAATATAGCAGAAAAGATTCATGCCAATCCTTTTGCTATCGAAACTTATGAAACTCAAATTAATGATATCGATTCTGTCACTGCGCCTAGTACTCAGTGTGGTCTTGATGGTGCGGCAGTAACGACTTTGTGTACCTCTGTCCAGCTTGCAGAGGCCGAAAGTTATAAATTTAAACTTGATCTACAGAATTATGATTTTCAGATACAGATGCATCCTTGTCCTAATACGGGTGGTAATGGCACTGATCCAACAACTAATATTATGTATTCATACTGTCTAATTTCCGCATGGGGTGATACTACAGCGACTATTGGTAGTGATGATGAGACAAACTGTTTAACGGCGCAAGTGGCCGCTACCGAAGATGTAGCCGAACAAGCGGGTGGCAATTATCATTCTGCAGCTACCTGTATGATGATGGAGATATAAGATGAATTCAAAGCATCATAACTCTATACACTCATGCGCTTCAAATAATAGTGTACCTACTATGCAAATTCTAGCTTTTACTAGAGTAAAAGGCTTTACTTTAGTAGAATTAATGATCTCTTTAGTACTAGGTTTGCTCGTTTCCGCTGCAGCATTGCAGATATTCTATACCAGTTCAGTCAACAGTCGTAGACAAGAAGCCAGCTCTCAGATTCAAGATAATGCTATTTTTGGCTTTTCTCAAATGCAGCAACACCTGAGACGTACTAACTATGGTGCCAAATCAACAGGGGCTTTTAATGAGTTTTTTATGAATCATTTGACCCCGCAGGGCGGAGTGGTACTCACAGCGCCAACGGGGGTCGCTCCTGTTACGACTCCTCCTACACCAGTCAGTTGGTTACAAGGTAATTTATCTGGATTGACACTAGATGGTGCCGCTATTCCAGTAGCTTTGTTATCTAGCAATGCCTCTGCTAACAGTACTAGCAATCTAAAAGGTATCGCCAATAGTGATCAGCTAACGATTCAATATCGATCGGATAGAGAAGGTACTTTTGACTGTGAAGGTGATGTGATACCACAAGGGTTCTATGTCATTGAACGCTATTTTGTGCGAACGGATACGACAGTTACTCCTAATGCACCAGGGTTAGCCTGTGCTTCAGCTATTTATAGTTATAACGAGACAACTGCTGGAGGCGCAACTGGTATAGATATAGCCAGTTACATCGTACCTGGTGAAACAGATGCCACAGCAAACAACTTAGCAGGTACAGGCACTATCATTATTCCTAATGTTGATTATTTTAGAGCAACGCTAGGGATATCCTCTAGCAGAGACTTCGCTACTGATCCTGCAAATTTAGATATAGCTTACGTACAGATTCCCGCAGCGGCAAATCTGGCAACAGTACTCGACACTAGGCGTATTGTCAGCTTGCAGATAGGTATATTAGCGCGTTCAAATAATCCAACCGCGACTGCGCAAAACAATAGTGATTTGACGTTCACAGTGTTGGATAAAGTCGATGCAGAGCTTAGTGACACTGTCGCAGCTGGGCCAACCTACTTACGTAATATTTACGAGACGACTATTTTGTTACGTAATGCTAGAGGAGGTCTATAATGAAACCTGAAACTATGAACTACCCTAAAGTGTCCACAAGTTTGCATAATCAATCTGGTGTCGCGCTAATTGTGGTTTTGTTAGTGCTTATTTTAATTATGATAGTAGGAGCAATCGCTGTTAGGCAGAGCACCACCGATCTCAAAGTGGCAACGGCTGATCAGGTTAATAAGTTACTGTTTCAAGCCAATGATGCTGCTCTATTAAAAGTTGAAAAAGAAGATCGTATCTTGAGTGCTGCTAGCCGCGAAAAGAACGACACTCTCAAAGGCTATATATCGAGTAGTGAGCGTGAAGGTCATAAGATCAGCTTTTGTGTTAGACCGCGTAGTACTAAGCTATTTAGTATTCTTGAGATTAGCGAACTCAATGAAAGTAATGCTTTATTGAC
>NZ_JBQQFC010000225.1:0-4142 GCF_052258445.1 Psychrobacter sp. T6-1 | reverse complement strand
TGCGATAAAGTGCCACTTTTACGCATGTATTCGGTTTTTATATCGTTCACATACTGGTAAAGCGCTTTGTCACTTTGAATCTGATGCGTGTCTGGATAGCGCTGCTCGATATACGCGCCTAGTCGACCACTGCTAATGAGCTCGCTAGCTTGCGTTTGAATGTGCTCAGGATAATGAGCAATGTATTTTAAGGGGGTCACTGGTGTTGTCCTTACTTACGCGTGTTGAAACAAAAAAGGTGCCAATCAATGATTAGCACCTTTTTCTTAATTAACTTATATTTTTAAGTTACTGACTGACTGTGACGTCAAGCGTAACACGGCGATTAGGTTGCAAGCAATCGATCTCTTGCTGACGCGGCAGGTTAGTTGAGCACTGTACAATAGGCTGCGACTCCCCTGCTCCCGTTGCTACTATAGTGTTAGGATTGACGCCTTGAGAGACTAAATAGTTCGCAACACTTTGAGCGCGCTGATTAGATAATCTCATGTTATAAGCGGCATCGCCCTTACGATCTGTATGACCTGTGATCATCACTTTGCTATAACCCATCTGTTGTGACTGTCTGAGTTTTTGTGCCAAAGTATCAAGATCACGCTTGCCTTGTGGCATCATATTCTGTGTGCTAGAGCCATCAAACTCAAATAAAGTGTCAGCACTGATAGTCATATTCTCACGGGTAGACTCAACAATGTTCGCTTGCTGGGGTGGACAGTCAGCAGGACTCCAATAAAACTCCTGACCCTTGTACTCTTTATCAAAAATGACTTTGTATTGACAAGTCTTTACTTGTTGATTGTTATCGTAGAAGTTAAGAATATAGTCCCATTCACGAGCTTTATAGCCTTCGCTAAAGTGAGGCGGACCAATAAGCTGGTAGAGCTGCTCTTTGTTCACACCAGGTCTTATCTTAGCTACGTCATCCGCGTCAACGATTCTACCTTCTTTTCGCCAAGCAGTATCCTGCTCTGGAAACACCAAATCACTGGCGCTCACTCGGCCGTCATCGGTCAGATTAGTACTGATACTTCGCGTACATCCCGTTACTGAGAGCAGTAAAACAACGGCTAAAGCGCCGTAGCCATATACAGATTGTTTCATTATCCATTCCTTAATATATTTTATGAGTAGTTTGACGGCATCTATCTAGCCTAGATAAACACCGTCATCAAACAATGAGGTTACATTAAAAATGGAAACCTGCACCAACTGCACCGCCCGCATTCCCTTGCGTATCTGCTGTACCATTCGCTTTGATAACCCAGCGACCATTATCAGAGACCCTTGAGAGTCCTACTGCTACCGCACCTTCACCGTTATAGCTGGAGATACCACCACCAATCATCGATTTACCTGGGATGAAAGATTGTGGAATTGATGACATCGCCATAGCTGCTGAAATACCTGCATTGGCATCGTCTGCAACGTCATCTATTCTATAACCAAGCTCATTAATAGCACCGTTGACTCGATTACCAAAGTTATTGAGCTGACCGACGTTAACCGCATCATTAACTTCGACACCATCAGCGACGCCGCTGATGACTTGGTTACCTGCGTTGATTCCGTTCACAGTCATACTCGGACCATCTGCAATAGTGACGCCATTGCTGTTGATAGTAGTATTGCCTGTCGTAATCGTGGCAGCGGTGACACTATCTACACTAATATTACCGTTGAGATCAAACTTGATGCCATTATCAGTCGTAGTTGTACTGATATTATTACTGCCTTGGAAATTGACGGCCGTATCATCACCTATCGGCTTATCAATGTTATCACCACTATCAGCGCCAAAGCTTAAGCCAGAATCTAGTCTATCTGTATTAGCTTGAATATCTTCGCTATTGGCTTGGATGTCCTCATTAGCTTGAGCATTACCTTGATTGACAGCAGCAATGGCATCACTAATGTTACCTTTTCCTGTACCGCCAATGTTATTAACGGTCAAGTTACCATCTGCATCATAGCTAGCATCACCGCCGATAATTCCAGCAACATCATTACCTAGATTATGCAACTGACCACCATTGATAGCATCAGTGCTGGTTGCGTTTATAGCGCCACCTTTTACATTGGTAATAGTGGTACCTTCAGCGCCGCCACCTAGCGTAATGCTACCTTTATTGACAGTGTCATCTGGGTTTTTGTCATATTGTACCGCAGCATTGCTAAGCGAGGTATTGCTATCACCAAGCGCGTCGCTGACCGCTTTTAGCTGCGAGACGTTGACGGCATCAGAGTCAGCTGTACCAGCAGCAACGCCTGTAATTTGACGATATACACCATTTGACGCATTACCTACAGCAACTGCTCCTGTAGTACTCGTAGTCGCCGTAATTGCAGAGTTACCAGCAGCCCCAAAGCCTAATACTCCAGCACCTGTCATTGCTGCAGAACCCAGTCCTAATACCACCGAACCGTTTTGGTTTGCTGTAATACCATTACCTAGTACAAAAGTATCGTCACTGTTAATCGTATTATTATTACCCACTGAGTAACTGTTATTACCATTAATAATGCTTGGATCACCAAAGGCACCAGAGTTATTACCGTTGACGATGTTGCCTGTGCCTACACTAATAGACTGATTACCGTTGGCTTGAGCACCATCACCAATTGCTACAGAAGATGCGCCAGCGACTAAAGTATTATGACCCAAAGCAACTGAAGATTTGCCCTTTTCAGTAATAATGGCATTAACTCCGATAGCGGTTGAGTTTTCACCACCTGCACTTGAGTCATTTGTTACACCACTAGCAATATCACCCTTACTTTGAGGACTTGCATTGGTATGAGCAAATTTAACCCCTTCCGTATTCATTTTCTGTACCGTTTGACCAATAGTTAGACGATCAGTGACTTCTTGACCTTCTTTATTGTAGGTTAAGAATAAGGAATTCTGATTTGGCGAATCTGTATTGATATTGGTATTGATTACCTGATTGGTAACGTTTTTAGTACCAATCACATTGCCATTTTGATCTTTAATTTCCACGTCAGTGATCTGATTGGCAACGATACTATCAAGCTGACCTTTATTAACTGCGTCAGACGCAATAACACCGTTTGCAACGTTCCTAAGTGTCGTACCACCACTAACGACGATATTATTACCGCTATCATCTTGCTCGATTACTGCTGGTGTGCCAGCAAAGCTGACTTGGTCATAGTTCACTGTATCATCGGTATTACGATCATACTGAACACCGGCTGCGGTTATGTTGTCAGTAATAGTAGATAGCTGACCAAAGGTTGCTGCATCGCTAGCTAATGTCCCATCAGCGAGATTACTGATTTTAGTATCATTTGCATCGATACCCTGCGCTGTGACACTTGGTCCCGTTGCGCCATTAGCGTTTGTAAATCTAAGTCCTGCTTGGTCTAAGATAGTGCTATTCATACCATCGGTTGCGGTGAAGCCATCAGCGCCATAGGTGCTGGTGTTGGTGCCGTCTGTAACAGTAGTGCCAGTAGCCGTCAGACTGGTGCGATCATCGCCATCGGTTGCGGTGACGCTGGTGACGTTGATGTTCTCAGCTAAGCTGTAGTTGATGCCGTTATCACTGACGGTGGTGACTAGGTTGTCATCACTGGTAAAGTCAACGGTTTCACCCAATTGAACGTTATCCTCATCGGCCTCAACGCCATTGGCGGTGATGTTAAAGCCCAGGTTGGCCTGCTCTTGAATGTTAGCGATGTCACCGGTGTTGGTGGTGGTGCGGGTGTCAAGATTGCCAAGCGCGTCACCGACGTTGGTAAACGCTGTCGCGTTAGTGCCACTGTTAGTGCCGTCATCAAGTACGTAGTTCGGTGAGGTAAAGGTACCCGTAGCAGGATCGAAGGTTGAGTCGCCACCAAGACGGGTTGCGATAGAGTCTGCTGCGGTGTTCAACTGACTACCATTGATGGCGTCGGTTGAGTTATCAGCAAGGCTGCCTGGGGCGACGCTTGTGATCACGGTGTTACCAGCATCAATACCGCTACGAGCGATACTTGGACCAATAGGATCATTGTTGTCATCTAAGAAGGTGACGCCCGCTTGGTTAAAGACGGTTGAGTCTGTACCATCGGTTGCGGTGAAGCCATCAGCGCCATAGGTGCTGGTGTTGGTGCCGTCTGTAACAGTAGTGCCAGTAGCC